>JAPYRO010000071.1 GCA_029941095.1 Dehalococcoidia bacterium | reverse complement strand
ACAATTCCCTGATCTAAGTCGGCTGATTGTCGTCCGCACATGATCAGGTCAAATTCCCCCATATTCTTGATAGCTGCGGCAAGAGTGTGTGCGATGGCCATTGCGTCTCCATTAGCGAGTTCTTCATCTTGTACTAGAAACAGCTCGTCTGCGCCCATAGCTATCGGTCGCTTAATAACGTCCATGACGTGATCTTCGCCCAAACTAAGGACGCTAACTGTTGTTCCCTCTACCTCGTCTTTTATCCTTAGAGCTGCTTCAGCTGCGTAAGAGTCATAGTCGCTAACCGCGGCTGGAACGCTTGCAGCTACCACTACTTTCTTTGCGTCACTATCGACACTGAACGAGCTTTGTGGCGCCTCAGGATCAGGTACTTGTTTTGCAGTAACAATTATCCGCATAGTATCTCCTAATAATTTTATGGTAATTAACATCAAAAACTTTGTGGATTCATACATGCATCATCCAAATTACCCGTGATATTCTAATTGCTACGACAATTTTGTGTCAAGAAAATAGTGCTAATCGCGTTTGTGATCGAAGATCGATGTATTTTTATCTGGAATTGTGTGTGATTCATGCTATACTCGCGTCAATAATCCGATCACGAGAGGTGCGTACATGGACCTGGTTTCGGCCGTTATTCCACAAAAAGAATTTATGCTGTTGATTGGTAATGGCAAATGGTTACTTTTTGCTCTTGCTGGTCATGCTGTTGTTTATATTTTCTATCGACTGTATCAGAGGACAACATTATGGAGACTGGGAGCTCCTATAGATAGGATGGGCACCCCGTTCTATAAAGCAGCTATTGTGAGAGGTCTTGCTTTTGCCAGATTGCTTGTCACTCAAGGATATGGCCACGAAAAACTTATGCGTGATAGATATGCCGGTATAATGCACCTTCTTATTTTTTGGGGAGCTTCCCTACTTTTCTTGGGCACTGCGTTTGGGACAATTGAAGAAGAAATTTTGTTCCCTCTCGCTGAAAAAGAATTTCTGACCTGGCCAATAGGCAATTGGTATCTGTACTCATCTTTCGTTTGGGATATTGGCGGAATTATGGCCCTTGTGGGTCTTTTAATGGCAGTTTATAGACGCGGGTTTAAAGGGAAGCCAAACGCGAAAGGGTTTTTGGATGACAAAATAATTCTTGCTCTTGCTATTTTTCTGACACTGCAAGGTTTTTCACTTGAAGGGCTTAGGATGATTGTCGATGTCCCTCACCTCGGTAGTGAATACCTGAATTCGGTTACCGGAACTGGCCCTAACTGGGCCGTATGGTCCCCAGGAGGGTTTGTTTTTGCTTTTTTATTATATGAATTATTGTCGATCAGTTCGGAATCAGCTGAAGGTATCTACCAGGTAATGTGGTGGCTTCATTCAGGAACCGTTCTTGCAACATTAATGTATGCTGCGATTACGATATCAAAATTTAAACATGTTTGGATTTCTCCAGTCAGTTGGTTTTTTCGGAACCTAGAACCTTCAGGAAAACTGCAAACAATCCCTAATATGGAAGATAGAGAAACTTTTGGGGCAGCGTCTCTGACTGATTTTAGTTGGAAACAACTTTTAGATGGTGATGCCTGTACCAGGTGTGGGAGATGTACCGATAACTGCCCTGCTAATCTGACAGGTAAAACATTATCTCCTATGAGGGTAATCATGAGGGTTAATGGTTACATGGATGATTATGGTCCTGCCCTAATTGCAGCAGATGGTGATGAAACTAAAGTCCCTGAAGAATTGATTAAATCCCCTGCTGGTGACTATGTAGATGAAACAGATCTCTGGTCGTGCGTTACATGCGGTGCTTGTATGGAAGCTTGCCCTGTATTCATCGAGCACGTGCCCAAAATAGTTGATATGAGACGCTCGCTGGTTATGAACGAAGGTAAACTTCCTGACACCGCTGAAGCAGCCCTCCGTAGTCTTGAAACCAGAGGACACCCTTGGAGCGGTATGAGCAGATCTAGGGTTGAGTGGGCGGAAGGGTTAGAGATCCCCTTTATGTCAGAAGTTGAGAACCCAGAAGAAATTGAAGTGCTGTACTGGGTTGGTTGCGCTGCCTCCTTGGAAGATAGAAGCATGCGCATAGCAAAAGCAACTGGAAAAATACTGATAAAAGCAGGGATTAAGTTCGCCATTTTAGGAGAAGAAGAATCTTGTACTGGAGATCCAGCAAGACGGATTGGGATGGAATATTTATACCAGATTCAAGCAGAACGAAATATTGAAACGCTTGATCGTTACTCTGTTAAAACTATAATAACCACATGCCCGCATTGCTTTAATACTATTAAGAATGAATACCCACAATTCGGCGGGAACTACGAGATTATGCACCACACAGAATATCTTAATAAGCTGGTTAAAGAGAAGAGACTTGAGCTTTCAAAAGGGCCAGAAACCCCTTCGTTTGGTACAGTGACGTACCATGACCCGTGCTATTTGGGTCGCCATAATGGAATATATGATATCCCCAGAGATTTGGCTTCCGGAATACCAGGTGTGACCGATATCAGTGAGATGGCGTTAAACAAAAATAGAGCTTTCTGCTGTGGTGCCGGAGGTGGGCACATGTGGATGGAAGATGGCCCTGGCGACGAAAAAATTAATCATCGTCGTACTCAACATGCTATGGATGCCAACGCTGACGTAATAGCGACAGCATGTCCGTTTTGTGCCCAAATGTTTGAAGATGGTGTTAAAGTAAAAGGGCAAGAGGACAGCATGCGAGTTTTGGACTTGTCGGAAATGATCGTTCAGAATATAGAGATTGAGAAACAATAAATGAGAAATATCCGAAACATATTTATGTTTAACCAACCTCGTCGGGATGGAGAAAGTGAACTTGACGAACTTTTAAGGCCGTTTAGGCAACTTTTTGGAGGTATTGGACGAGGTAACAGAGGTGGTAGTGCCGTTCGAAAACGAGGGTTCGGTAAATTTTATTTCTTGCTAATAGCCCTAGCTGTTGTGTTGTGGGCCGGATCTGGTGTGTATATTATTAACCCAGGTGAAGTGGGTATTGTAAGAACATTTGGGGCATGGAATGGAGATCAAGTAGAAGAAGGGTTGCATTGGCGAGTGCCGTGGCCCGTTGAACAGGTTGATATTGTTAGTATTACTCGAGTTCGGAGTATGGAGATTGGCTTCCGTAGTTTTTCTGATTCCTCTGGTGAATCGAGTGTAAGTGCAGTGACTAATGAAGCTAGGATGATCACAGGCGATGAAAACTTGGTTGATGTCCAGATGGTTGTTCAGTATCAAGTGACAAATGCTGGTAATTTTCTTTTCAATGTAAAGGATCCCCAAGGTACCCCTGATGGCAGTACTTTAAAAGACGCGACGGCGTCGGCACTAAGGCAGGTTGTAGGTCAGAGGCCTATCGACGATGTCCTAACCCTAGGCAAAGAAATCGTCCAAGTTGATACTCAAATACTTCTTCAACAATTGCTTGATTCTTATGGTACAGGTATCAGAATTGTTAACGTCCAACTACAGGATGTACAGCCACCAGAAGAGGTTCAAGGAGCGTTTAAGGATGTAATTGCCGCAAGAGAGGATAAAGAGCGCTATCTTAATGAAGGTGAAGCATATAAAGAGGATATAGTTCCTAGAGCAAGGGGCACAGCCCAAAGAACGATCCAAGACGCTGAAGCTTTTAAAGTTGAACGAATAGCCGAGGCAAATGGTGAAGCCGTTCGTTTTTCCTCCCGACTTAGCGAATATGAACTTTATCCAGTAGCTACTAGAAAGCGACTGTATATTGAAACTATGCAGGAAGTACTGCCCGAGCTTAAACTGATAATTATTGATAATGAATTTGGCGACAAACTCCAACCATTTTTGCCGTTGCAAGAATTAGTAGGAGGTTCATCTAGATGAGAAATTTACTTCTTATTGTTGTACTACTTGGAGTATTAGGAGTGGTTGGTGTCAACCAGGTACTTTATTCTATTGACCAAACAGAACAAGCAATTATAACCAGATTAGGTGAATATCAGCGTACTGAGGTTGCCGCGGGATTACATGTGAAAACGCCGTTTGTGGAAAAAGTACATAGGTTAGAAAAGAGACTTCTAAGATATGATGCCAATCCATCTGAATTTTTAACATTGGAGAAGAAAGCTTTAGTTATTGATTCTTATGCCAGGTATCGAATCATACATCCAAGAACCTTTTTCGAGGTTGTCAGAACTGAGCCTGAAGCGTCTGCAAGGTTGGAGGCAATTATTACGTCAGAGATTCGCGAAGAAGTGGCGACTCATAATCAAATAGAAGTAATTAAGGATCGTAGAGAAGATTTAATGAGAGAAGTGACAGTAAGAAGCAATATTAAAGCTCAAGAGTTCGGTATAGAAGTTGTGGACGTCAGAATTGTCGGGGCTGATTTTCCGACTGAAGTATCTAATAGTGTCTATCAGAGAATGCAGAGTGAAAGAGCTAGAATTGCTAATCGGTTTAGAGCAGAAGGTGTGGAACAAAAAGATATTATCGAAGCTCAAGCGAACCTAGATAGTCGAATAATTCAAGCTGAGGCAATGGAAAAAGCGGCTAAGATAAGAGGAGAGGGTGAAGCTGATGCTATTCGAATTCTTGGTGAAGCCATATCCAAAGATACAGAGTTTTACACTTTTGTTCGAAGCCTCGAAGCTTTAAACAATCTCAAAGGTGGTGATACAACATTGGTATTACCTGAATCCACAGAACTCTTTAGATATATTAAGAGTAGTAATCCTAACGAAGAGAACTAACAGAACTGAATTAATTTTGAGTGAACAGTTAATTCTAGCTCGAATTCTTTACCAAACGAAAACCTGTCTGGTAGGCAGTTTTTAAAGCGTTTTTGTTGCTATAGACATCATTTGGTTGGCTTACTTTTGAGATTAATAAACGCTCTTCTTCTTTGAAGTCGATTGTTGCTAACCACGACCTTGTAGACTGGATAGCTCCATCGAATTCACGACTATTGTCGGTATCTGCGGTGGATATTATGAAGCCCTTCCCAATATTTTTATTCCGGATATGCTCGTGTAATAGGTATTTCGAGACCCAAATAGCCTGAGTTCTGTCGAATAGTTGTTTTGTTTGGGCAGGTACTGACCTGAATGCAATTGGAAATGCAATAAATATTAAGTCTGAAGATCTAATGTCACTGTATATAGATTGCATATCATCTTGTACTGTACATATCCCAGTTAATAGACAGTCTTCTGATTGTGGGCATATGCACGAAGATATTGCGCGATCGAGCAGAGAAATTTTGATAGTATCCCCCCCGGCGTCGGATGCTCCCCGGAGGGCTTTATCCAGCAAAATTTCACTGTTTCCCTTCGTTCTTGTACCACCAGCAATACCCAAAACAGAAATAGCCATGTCATATTATAGATTGAATTGCAAAGAAAAGATAAGATAAAACAACTGATATGTATGATAAAATTAGGAAAGAAGAGGTGTAGAATATTGACGAGTAAAGACCTTTCTTTCCCAGAGAGTTTAAAACAAGCTTCAAATAGAAATGAATCACTCCTTTGCGTTGGACTAGACCCCGATTCTAGATATCTGGGTGACAGAGACCTTTTTGAGTTTTGTAAAGAAATCGTAGAAGCAACAGTAGACCTTGTTTCTTGTTATAAACTTAACCTGGCATTCTATGAATACCATGGTTCCGAAGGTTATAGAGTAGTAGAAAAACTGGTTGATTTTATAGATGGAAGAGTGCCGGTGATAGGAGATGCTAAACGTAACGATATTGGTAATTCATCCTCATTCTACGCGAAAGGTGTTTTTGAAACCTTTGGCTTCGATGCAATAGTTGTTAACCCGTATCTAGGCAGAGATAGTTTAGAACCGTTTTTTGAATACACAAATAAAGGTATTTTTGTGCTATGTAAAACCTCCAATCCGGGCGGAGGTGAGTTTCAAAATCTCACGGTTTTACTGGATGGGAAGGAAATGCCTCTGTATCAGGTAGTCGCTTTAAAAGCTAAATCCTGGAATGTAGCAAATAATTTAGGGTTGGTTGTTGGAGCTACCTACCCACAAGAGGCCCGTGAGATTCGTGATATATGCCCTGAGATGCCAATTTTGATGCCCGGAATAGGCGCTCAAGGTGGTGAATTAGAATCTAGTGTTAAAGCAAGTTTAGATGCTAATCATGGAGGCTTGATAGTTAATGTGTCTAGAGGCGTTATATACAGTTCTCAAGGTGATGATTTTGCCTTATCAGCACGAGCTGCAGCCGATAAAATCAGGAAGCAAATTGAACTCGCACGGTTTTAATTAATAGTTTTATCTTATAATCGATAGCATCAGAGTTACACTAATAAGACTAGCTAACGTACTTGTGATCACTATGCTGCTCGATAGTTCTGGATCCCCACCATATTC
>JAPYRO010000070.1 GCA_029941095.1 Dehalococcoidia bacterium | reverse complement strand
GCTTTATTAGCTGCAACAACCTTTAACCCATTTATAAGTGAACGCCATATGTTTTCTGGAGAAGATGGACCACGAGTTTTCTTAGGAACTCTAACCTTAAGCAAAAACATTATTGAGATCAAAAAGAAAAAGATAATAGTAAGGTACGCTCCTCCTGCATTAGCTGTTCCTCCAATTATCGAAAGATCCAGTAAAATACCACCAATTGTCGGGCCCAAGATCAATGCGCTTGTAGCGGATAAATATTCTAAGGATATGGCTGTCGCTATTAAATCTGAACCCACAAGATCATACGCCAAAGTTCGCCGAGCAGTAATATCTAAGGTGCCCGCCATGCCAAAAAAGAAAGTGAGTACTATAACTTGCCAGGATTCTATATTGCCAGAATAAACCAATAAGAAACACACTGTCACAACGCTCAAATTCCACAAATGAGACAAAATCATCAGGGGTTTTCTATCATAAGAGTCGACAAGAGCGCCACTAACTAATCCCCCTAGAAGCATCGGAGCAAAATATGCCACGCCTACAAGTTGAGTTTGTATTATCGAGCCGCTGAGTTCAAGCACTAAGTAGCCAGACACCAACATCCACATCCATCTGGCCAACTGCCATAAAAGGCCGTTAGGCCAAAGGTAACGGTAGCTCCTGTTAGAGAGTACATCTCCAACAGGATGGGAATTCCCTTTTAATAAATTAATAGTCATATCTTAGGATATTTTGAGAGATTTCAAAAATTCGACAACCGCTTTTTTATCATCTGGATCTAATTCAAGAAACTTAGATCTCGACTTTTCAGCTTCACCACCATGAGCCTGGATCGCTTCACTGATCAGCGTAGCCCTACCATGATGTAAAAACGGGGGTTCAGACGCAAAACCCCACAACTTCTTAGTTATCCAGTGGCTCGAGGGAATATCAAAACATTTACCAGAATTGGATCTTTCACACTGACCGACTTTTTCATTATCTAAATCATCACCCATATCATGTCTCTTAAAGTCTGTGAAAATAGGTACCATCATCCGACCCTCGGAATCAGTTTCAAAATTACTTTCTGCATCAACTTTGGCCAAATCGATCGAAAAAGGTAAAGCTCCGTTCTCTTGACGATAAATCCTGGGCGGATTATACGGATTAGGTTCTATAAATACAGAACTTTCAAGAGGTAATTGAGGTATATGGCAAGCGACACAACCTATAGAGCCAAAGAGATTTTCTCCTATGACGGCTGCTTTGTTAGCTTCTTTCGCTTCAGGATAGACTCTTTGGGGCGCTGGTAGCGTTGCTTGAAATAAAGTCAAGGCGGTAATATCACCAATACTCAATTCATCTGATACTCCATCATTATCAGGGTCTTTGCCGATACCATAGGTCTCGGCCGCTTGAATCCCGTGATGTAAATTTAAGGCGGAAATCGTAAATTGTCGTAAGGAAATGGTTGAACCTTTTTGCCCAAAGGGTTTGATGATTAGATCTTCATCTAAGCCCTCGATTTCGCTGGTGTCAACAACTCCATTTGGATGAACACTTATGAAGCCAAAATCGATACCTTTGGACGTGAGTTTCACCCTTAGTATCTCTTTAGATATTCTTGATTCCCAAAATGCATCATGTCTGATTTGTTCTAGATCACTAGTTATTTCTCTTGCTAATAACTCAACATATCCGGAACCAAACATTCCTAAAGTATTTCTTTCGTTACCCACTTCGGACAAAGACATACCTTCAACAAAAGATAATTCATGAGACAGTACAAAAACATTGGCGACATTATCACCTCCGCCACCTGTCCTTGGAAGATTATGACATCCGGAACATGCATTAGCGTCGGGGCCAGAAATTCTATTGAAATTTTGTGGAAGCTCTCTGCGTTCTCTTAGATCAAAATCTCCGTTCATTTCTGGGCGCCCAGCTCCATCCAGAGTGTTAAAAGACGCTAAAAAAAGTACCTCTCCTTTTTTCAAGATGTTTTCAACACTCAATTTATTTGTCAGTATGTCATTTTGATCAACATGAAATGAGATTGCAGGAACATCACCAATTACCGTCTCCAGATTCTCTTCGAGCTTTGAGTCACCAAAATCCATATCGCATCCGATAATGAATATCATACTAATTATAATTGAGGCAAGAATTTTATTGGACATCATCACTAACAATTCACCAATTATGATATAAACGTCAAGTTCCTATAAGATACACTCTACTGCGGTTTTTCAAAATTAAAAAGGAAAGATACTGCTCATTACTGTTAATAATTATGAAATCGAAATAGACGAAAATTCGTATATGTAGATACTAATGCAATTTCTTTACAAAAGAAGTATAAAAACACCCAGGATCATGAGAGGTAAATATATTATGAATTCAACTGTTTCGCAAATTTTGATCGCTGTAGTGATTACAGCCCTGTTAGTGGGTGGAGGAGTTTGGTTTAGTTCGCAGAGCTCGTTAAACACCGCAAACGACAAAATAGAGGCTTTATCAGATAATACTGCGTCAGGAGGAGGAATGAATATAAAATTACTTCCTGATCAAGATACAATGGAAGCTACCGTTCCAATGGAAGAGGTTTTCAGTTTCGACAGAAACCACGCCATCTGCTGGGTAGAAAGCAACCCAATAGCATTCACTATGCCAACATTTGGAATGGGAGCAGTTCCTATAGATCAGAACGGTTTCTTTATGTCAATGGTGGCAAGCAGTGTCGATACATATGAAATTAGTACAAACAGCGATGGGTCTACCCAAGTAGAAATGACGGGAACTTTAGGCTGTAACACTGAAGTATTCTCTAGTGGCACACAGTTTGGTGACCGAGCGGCATCAGAACCAGCAACTTACCGAGTATTAGCAGTAGATAACGGAATCGGAGGCGGCCGAGCGGGTGATACCTTCGCATATACAGTGTTCTTTGACGAGACCACAGCACCTTTGAACCATGCGATTTTTGGCCCTGAATTCACTTTCACGGGTCAAATGAACGCTGGCGAAATCACAGTTTTAGATCCTAATTCCTAAGATCCTAGGAGACTCAATACCGATTTAGAGGGCCTTATCTGATAAGGCCCCCTAAATTAGTTTTAACACTCCCTCGTGACAAAATTACAGTGTTACCATTACCAAGTGAGGTAAGCACGATCCAATAGGGGGATACTATGGTCAAAACGATGGTACGTGGTAAGTATCTTTTAGTAAGAGCAGATTTAGAAGGTAATAGCAAAATTATCGAAAATGGAGCCCTAGTACAAGATTCCGGTACGATTATAGAAACTGGAAGCTATTCAGAATTAGAGAAAAAATACCCCGGTATAAAAATAATAGGGAACGGAGAGCAATTCGTAATACCAGGCCTCATTAACGCCCACCATCATGGAAGAGGTGTATTGTCTGGCCTTTTGATGGGGCAAACAGATGGACATTTAGAAACTTGGATCCACCGTGGCTGGGGGAAACGCCCACTCGATCCTTACCTGATGTCTATGGCGACTTTGATGCAACAAATTCAGTCAGGGACCACTACAGTAATGTTTAATCAAACTGCTGGACCCGCTTCGCAAATTCGAACTGAAGCCAACAAAACATTAGCTGCATTTAATAACACAGGAGTTAGAGTTGCCTTTTCGATCGGTTTCAGAAATCAGTCATTTTTGGTATATGGTGATACCGATACTTTTCTAGAATCAATAGACACTAACCTAGCTGCAAAAGCGAGAGACAAAATAAACACAACTGTGATTACCTTCGACGAATATTGGGAAATCACCAAAAAATTGGATGATGATTACCGAGAAAACGATAAGGTAAAGATTTTACTAAGCCCTCAGGCATATCACTGGGTAGACGAGAAAACACTAGGCACCATAGGAGATCTATCACGTAATAACGGTATCGGCATTCATCTCCATATGGCGGAAACCATGTACCAACGACTGTATTCAGAAAGAATACATAATGAAACTCCAGTGAGCAGGCTGAACAAATTAGGAGTACTTGGTCCAGAGGTATCATTCGCTCATGGTGTTTGGCTCACACAGACTGATTTAGAATTGATGGCAACATCCGATACATCGATTAGCCATAACCCAAGCTCAAACCTGAGGTTGAGCAGTGGAATAGCTCCCGTAACGGAAATGCTAAAGCAGAAAGTGATTGTTGGCATTGGAACTGACAGTGCGGGAATTAATGACGACGATGACCTGTTCCAAGAAATGGGTTTAGCATTGAGATTACACAGGCCCCCAGGCCATTACAATAAATCAATATCGGCAGCGGAAATATTACACATGGCAACCGTTGGAGGATCAAAAGTAACTACTTTTGGAGAATCAATTGGTACGCTCGAACCTGGAACCAAAGCAGACATCGTTCTTATTGACTGGAACCGTATCACTTCAGCATATATTTCCGAAGATTTAGACCCTTTAGAAGCGCTGGTATCTCGAGCTCGAAAAGATGATGTGCAAACCGTTATAATTGATGGCGATGTCGTTTATGACAATGGATCATTCAATGACATCGATAGAGAACACATATACCAACAAATAGGGTCTGAACTTTCTAATCCAACCCCTGCAACCGTCTTCGAAGATAGGAGTTTAGCTCAACAATTAGATCCATACATTCGAGAGTACTACGCAGACTGGAACCTAGAATCAGATCAATCCTATCAATTTAATGGGTTAAACTGATAATCGTCTACCGCCGCTTAAACTCTAATACAGCGATCTATCAAATCTGCTAAAGATCTACTTTATTTCAAATTAGATTTCATCGAATCTATTGTTTCTTCCGCTTCGTGTACCAAATCAAAAAATATCTCTCTTGCAGGGCGGCGTTCCGTTAACATTCCACCTATTTGGCCAGAAGGTATTTGAGCTAAATCATCACGTTCGGCTACCTTTATAGCCTCGTTCAACGGTTCATTAAGAACACCTTGGAGAGGCATAGGAAGAGTTTTAAGCCCTGAATTGGCCCACGCTTCACGAACAATATTATGATAAGCCCTTTGCTGTTTACCAGATTGGCTAGTGCTTATTGAAAATTGTTCAGATCGAGCGCCGATGATTTGATCTTTCTGAACTTCTGGGCTATTACCTTCTTCGGCCACCAAGAAGGCAGTTCCAATCCAGGCTCCTTGTGCGCCTAAAGCTAAACCTGCAGCTACTTGGGCTCCAGTGCCAATCCCACCGGCTGCTAAAACTGGTTTAGGACTACAAACATCTACAACTTGAGGCACCAACACCATTGTTGAAATGCTCCCGGTGTGGCCTCCTGCCTCTGTTCCCTGGGCCACAACTATATCGGTGCCAGCAGCCATCTGCCTTTCAGCGTGACGGGGGGCACCCGCCATGCCCATTAAAATCATACCTTGGTCATGGGCTTTTTGAGATACGAGAGCTGGGTCTCCCAGAGCCGCAGCAAAGATGGGAACATCATTATCCATCACTATCTCGATTTTCTTTAAAATATGCTCATATGTCATCGGAGAACTCTCTGGGATTTCCACGTTCTTTAGTTCAAGTTCTTCGATCATCCTTTGAATAAATTTAACATGCTCGGGATATTCTTTTCTTATTTCATCATGAATTTCTAAATTGGTTTTCGACCCAACATTCTCAAGCTTTGCAGGAAGCATAAAATCAACGCCAAAAGGTCGGTCACCCACAAGGTTTTTCAATTCACGAATACCTTGGTCTAAATCTTCCAGTGACAGAAAGCTATCTCCTAGAACTCCTAATCCCCCAGCATTACTAATCTCTGCCACGAGCTTGACAGGCGTTGGAGACTTAGCCTGTCCTGCACCTCCGCTATTCATACCAGCTAAGAAAATCGGGTACTCTATACCCAACATATCACATATAGGTGTATATAATTTACCAGACATTTTCCACTCCAGCTTTTCCACTTGATACAGTAGCTCATGTTAGAATAATACTATTCCGTTGGGTTGCAAACTTAACAAAACTATTCTATCAGATGAAAATTATTGGACAGATTTGGTAGTATAAAAAGGGATTTTTATATTGGATAAGCGCAACAAATTGAGTGTGGATATAGGGTCTCTAAATCTAACTAATCTTGTGCTCCCAGCCTCAGGATGTTTTGGGCCTGAATTAGCAAAATTTACCACGATTAGTTCTATTGGAGCAATTGTGCCTAAAACAATATTTTTATACCCCAGAAAAGGAAACCCCTCTCCAAGAACCGCGGAAGCACCTTATGGTATGTTGAATTCCGTGGGTATACCTTCTGACGGGCTGGAAGATTTTCTAGAAAATAAAATTCACCATTATGCAGATATGGGGCCTCCCTTGGTCATGAGCATAGGAGGATTGAATATACCTAATTATTGGGATCTAGCAGAACGACTTAATGAAGTAAATCAAGTCAAGGCTCTAGAAATTAACGTTTCATGCCCAAATATTGATGAAGGAGGATTAGAGA
>JAPYRO010000069.1 GCA_029941095.1 Dehalococcoidia bacterium | reverse complement strand
GAGCAACTACTTTGATGCCTGGTATATGGACTAGTAGAGAGTAAATTGATTCGGAATGTTGGGCCCCCCACCCTACCCCTGCACCAATTCTGGTTATCAAAGTAAGGGGGACGCCTAATTGGCCGCCCAACATATATCTGGTTTTCGCGGCGTTACTCAAAATTTGGTCCATACAAACTCCAAGAAAATCGATGAACATTAATTCAACAACTGGCCTCATACCAGCCGAAGCGGCACCAATAGCAGCTCCAATGAAAGCAGATTCTGAAATCGGTGTATCTAAAACTCGAGTAGAACCAAACCGGTCAAACAAACCTTGAGTGGATCTCTCTGCGTTCCCCCAGGCATCTGAGAAACCTTGTTCCGATCTACCTGCAGCGCCAACGATATCTTCTCCCATAACAAAAACAGATTTATCTTTTGACATTGATTGCACTAAGGCCTCATTTTGGGCCTGAGAATATTTGAGTGGTCTCCCTGATTGCGGTGTTTCTAAACCTAAATTCATAGCGCTTTTACTCCCTATTATTTGCTGTACGATTTAATTGATCCAACGGGTAATCCGCATACACATCTCTTACTAATTCTCCCTCAGGAGGCAAAGGAGATTCTTTTGCGAATTTCACTGACTCGAAAACATTGCCACTTATCTCAAGTTCCATTGCGTCTAACTGTTCTTTCGTCGAACCACCTTCTTCAAGGAGGAATACGCGAAAACGAGGGATCGGGTCGAGTTTCTTCCACTGTAACTCTTCAGAATCGGGGCGGTATCTAAGCGGGTTATCTCCTACAAAATGCCCTTCATACCGATATGTTTTTGCCTCAATAAATGTTGGGCCTTCACCTTTTCTTGCCCGCTCAACAGCTTTTTTGGCACATTCAAAAACTGCTAAAGGATCCATTCCATCGACGACTTCTCCAGGCATGCTATATCCTTTAGCCCGATCTGCAATATTTTCTACCGAAACTGCGTAATCAGATGGCGTAGACTGAGCATACATATTATTTTCGCAAACAAATATCACAGGAAGTTTCCAAATTGATGCAAGATTCATTGACTCGTGAAGTACTCCCTGATTTGTAGCTCCATCTCCAAAAAAGGAAACAGCCACCTGGCCAGTACCCATTATTTTTGCTTTTAGTGCAGCGCCGCATGCAAGGGGAATACTAGATCCAACTATGCCATTCGCTCCAAGCATACCGACTGAAACATCTGCTATATGCATGGAACCACCTTTACCCTTATTAGCCCCCCCTAGTCTGCCAAAAATTTCTGCCATCATCAGATTAATGTGCACACCTTTGCCTATGGCGTGACCGTGCCCTCTATGGGTGCTTGTCAAATAATCATCTTTATTGAGAGCTAAGCAAACCCCAGCGGGAACAGCTTCTTGCCCTGCAGAAGAATGGAGTAACCCTCTAATACCTGCTTCTACCATCTGCTTTGAGGCAACTTTCTCAAATTCTCTTATAGTAAACATCGTCCGGTATATATCCAATAAATGATCCATCTGGCCACCTAAATCTCTAAGGTATTACAAGCAAACAATAATCTCATAATTATTAAATAGTTTCGCATATCTTAGAAATTAATTATATGTTACAGTTTTGATATGGATATAAATTCTGACCTTAATGAAGAACATAAAATGCTGCGGCAGACTGTCAGAGATGCCGTGAGGCAACATATTGCTCCAAGAGCATACGAAATAGATCAAGATCGACAATACCCCGAAGATATATTCAGCTTATTTGCCGAAAAAGGTTTCTTTTCAATACTTTTCCCTAAATCCCTTGGAGGATCCGAATTAGGAACACTCGGGTTGGCAATTGCCATCGAAGAAATAGCAAGAGCTTGCGCTTCATCAGCACAAATTCTAATATTATCTGCTCTTACAACCTGGCCAATACGAATTAGCAATAATAAGGGTCTCATACAAAAAATTATACCCGGTGTAATGAAAGGGTCCCTAAGGGGGGCGTTCGCTTTAACCGAACCAAATGCTTCTTCAGATTTGTCGACCATGGTAACGAAAGCGGAGATCGATAATGGCAACTATCATATAAATGGTGAAAAGGATTTTGTTTCCGGATCGACCGTAGCAGACTATTTCATTACTTTTGCCAAAACTAAAAATGGATCCATGAGCGCATTTATGCTAGATATGCCAAATCCCGGAATTATCTTCCTTAGAAGAGATGAAGGAATGGGTATAAAAGGAATACCTCATTGTGATTGGTCATTTGACAACGCCATCACATCAACAGAAAACCTACTTGGAAACGAGGGTGACGGATCAGAAATTGCAAGACTAAGCATGAATGCTATTCAACCTTTACTTGCCGCTAGAGGCCTTGGATCTGCAGAGGAATCTATTGCATTTTCAAGAAATTATGCTTTAGAAAGAAAAATTTATGGAGACACTTTATCCCAATTACAGGCAATTCAACTATATCTTGCTGATATGGTCATAAACGTCTCAGCAACGCGAGAACTTACCTATAAAGCAAGCAAGATGGTTGATAACGATCAATTTGTAACAGAGGAAGATGCAGCTTATTTAAATATAGCGAAGGTTTTCTCAGCTAAAACTGCCATTAAATCGGCCGATAACGCGATGCAAATATCAGGGGGGCATGGATACATGGAGGTCCATCCTCTTGAACGAATCTATAGAGACGCACGCCATCTCAGATTATATATGGGGACAGATGAAGTCCTTAGGCTCAGAGTCGCAAAATCATTGTTAGAAACTGGTCTTGGTCTAGGAGGCCCAGTATCTCGGCAGTCAACTGAAGAGCGAGCAAAAAGAGAATTTCGGGAAAATAGATAAACAATACAAGGTCGACTAGTCCATTCGTAGATCAATAGAATTTGTGACTTACTTAAATATTAAGAATTGTAATGTTGGCAAGATAACTAATGGCTGTTAGGATTTACTAATAGACTAAGATTTCTAATTATTAGGGGGGGGAAATGCCTGATACAATTGTTTCTCATGATGTCGATTTAGTTAAAGGATATATGGCCAGACCGATGGAGGCTGGTAATTACCCAGGACTCGTAATAATACAAGAGTGGTGGGGTTTAGACGAACACATTAGAGACGTAACTAGAAGGTTCGCCAGGGAAGGTTATGTGGCTATAGCACCTGATTTGTTCCACGGGGAAGTGACAAATGACCCCCAAGAAGCGGGTAAACTAGCTGGAAGCTTAGATAGAGCACGCGCAGTCAGAGACACGCAAGCCGCTATGAATTACATTAAGAATTCAGAATTTAGTAATGGAAAACTCGGAGTCATTGGATATTGCTTGGGGGGCGGTGTATCGCTCCTAACTGCTTGCAACGACAATGTTGACGCCGGAGTCGTTTATTATGGGGGCCTGCCCAATCCTTTGGACCTTTTAGATAATATCGATGCTCCAATATTAGCAGTATACGGTGAAGACGAAGGCGAAAGAGCGAACGAACTCGAAAAAGAACTTAACGATAGAGGCAAAAGCGTTCAGAAGCACATTTACCCGGGAGCCGGCCACGGTTTCTTTAATGATTCAGGTGGAAACCATAACAGTGACGCAGCAGCAGATGCTTGGACAAAAACGTTAGATTTTCTTAAATCTAACGTTTAGTATCTATAGGTAAATAGATGCCAGATACAATCGTAACAGAGGATGTAGATCTGGTTTCAGGATATTTAGCTCGCCCAATTGAAGATGGTACCTACTCCAGCATTATTGTTTTACAAGAATGGTGGGGCCTAGATGAGCATATACGTGATGTAACTAGAAGATTCGCCCGAAACGGATTCATAGCGTTATCCCCTGATCTTTATCATGGTAAACAAACAGCAGATCCAGACGAGGCCAGAGGGTTAAGCACAGGCCTCGATCGTACTAGAGCTACTAGAGATGTAATATCTGCGGCCGACTACGTGAAAAATATGAATATTTCAAACGGATCGGTATTCACAATAGGGTATTGCATGGGTGGTGGTATATCCATATTAGCAGCATGCAAAACTGATCTGACCGGAGCTATTGTTTATTATGGAGGGTTGCCAAATCCCGTCGAGCAATTAGATGAATTAAATGCACCAGTACTAGCTATTTACGGAAGTGATGAAACTGATCGCGGGACTGAAGTCCAACAGGCGCTCCTCGAACGAGACAAGGATGTGGATCTCCACATATACGAAGGGGCTAGGCACGCGTTTTTTAATGACAGCTGGGACGAAAGGTACGACAAAAATGCGTCCGATGATTCTTGGATCAAAGTAATGGATTTCATTGAAAAACACGGCCCTTAATCTAGGATAATCCGGTGATGTTTGTTTAGGTTTTACAAATATTGAATTCCAGAAAACTTCGGACCAATAGTTATTTCATCCTTTCAAGTAAATATTGGCCAGATAATAATATTGACTCCATCGAATCCTTAGGCATTTCTATTCCGTCTAATAGCACTTTGGCACGATTCCAATGGTTTTTTGCCTCAATTAGACAATATTCTTTAGCTTTCATAACATCTAATATATTCTTGATTTCATCCACATCTCTATTCTCAGCAGAAGATTGATAAATCGATTTCAGTTTAGAATATTGGTCGCTTGAAGAGTTGTTCAACCCATACACAATTGGTAAACTTTTCTTCCCTCGCCTTAAATCTATACCAATTTGCTTACCCGTCTCCGAATCTCCCCATATATCCAGAATATCATCGACTATCTGGTATGCAAGACCGAGTTCAAGACCCAAGATCCCAAGCGCTTTACTTCTGGTGCCCGAACCTTCGGCAATCACGGCACCCATTTCAAACGCACATTTGAAAACCGATGCTGTTTTGTTTGTGATCATGTTGTCGTATTCCGCAAGGCTTACTGTTAATTGGTCCTCAAATAAAAGATCATTATACTGGCCTTCGCATAGCGCGAGGCAAGTTTCATCAAGAAATCTTGCAGCGGCAATAACTCTATCGTGAGGAATACCCTTATCCAATAGGTCTAACAGCGTTAGGCGGGAGATAGCGTACATACCATCGCCTGCATTTATTGCCTGAGACTTACTCCAATTATTCCAAACTGTAGGTCGTCCTCTCCTAAGAACACTATCATCTTGGATATCATCATGAATCAATGAAAAATTATGTAGTAATTCTAAAGCGGCAGCACCTGGCAAGGCCTTATCTACGTCTCCTCCGCACCCTTCAACTGAAACAAGCATTAAAGACGGCCGGATATATTTACCTGGGTAAGTTAAAGAGCCTTCTTCCCAACCCAATTGATGACGCATCATTTCATATAGTTCGTGGTGTTTAGATTGAAAAAGTTCTGTCATGTAAGAATCGATTGGCAACCTATAATGCTCTAAGGCTCCTGGGATTTTATGCGACATGCTATTTATCCAACAGGCTGTGGTTCGTCCTGGTTACCGGGGGGAGATATTCCTAGAAAATCAAAGATTTCTTCGGTCTTGACACCTCCTTCACGCAAGATACGTGGAGGAGAAGTTGTCATATCTAAAATAGTAGACGGCGTACCAGAGCAAATTTCGTCAGAGGGAATCAAATAATCTAACCACGATCCTATCTCACTATCAGCTTGTTCCGCTGATACTGCTTCAGCGAAACCAGTTCGATTGGCGCTAGTTCCAACTATTGGGCCACCAAATTCTTCGATCAAATTCAAAGCAACTTCACTGGAAGGCATTCTGATAGCTATCGTATCTGAACCACCTGACACAATATTTGGCACTTTAGAATTCCTCTTGAATACGATTGTCAAAGCCCCAGGCCAATAATGTTTTATGAGTTTTTCTTCAGGCTTGGATAATTTATTTACAAGTTGTTTTATTTGGCCTAATTGAGAGATCAAAACGGGAAGCCCATGATCTTTATCACGGTTCTTTGCGTTAAATATTCTTTTGACAGCACTTTCATTAAAAGCATCCGCCCCAAGGCCATAAACAGTATCGGTTGGAAAAGCCACCATACCACCGGATCGTAATACGACAGCTGCAGCTCGAATATTAAGGTCTCTAATCACTCCCATCCCTCCTTGACCGAGTATACCACGGACGCTAACCTGAAAACGCATAGAGAATGACTGTTAGATCAAAATTTTCTAACAAGTTTGTACTAAACTAAAAGAACTTCGATTAATAGTTTGTTTGAAAAGATTTGAAATGGAAATAAACAGTAATATTGACGAATCCAAACAAAGACCCCTACTGGTAGTTGATTTTGGATCACAATACAGTATGCTAATCGCCCGACGAATCAGAGAACTAGAGGTTTATTGCGAAGTTATAAGCCCAAGTAGAACCATCGAAGAGATCCATGCCATGAAGCCTATAGGGGTGATTCTCTCTGGAGGACCAGCGAGCGTCTACGATAGTGATGGTCCAGCAACGGATGTAGAATTACTAAAATCAAATTTTCCTGTCCTGGGGATTTGTTACGG
>JAPYRO010000068.1 GCA_029941095.1 Dehalococcoidia bacterium | reverse complement strand
AACTACATCGGGCTTTCCTACTCTCTTGTTTCTGCCAATATCTAGATTGGCCATACCTTGCAGTTCGTGTACAGCAAATAGCTTCAGCTGGCGCTCCGCATCATCAATGGAAATTGCGCCTTCAGCAAGTAACGTCAAGATATCTTTCATTCAAGCAGCTCCTAATCAGATACGGTAATCTCATCTATTGGATCATCCAGCAAACGATCTAAAGGCTCGCCCTCTGCTGTTTCCTCTTCAATAAGGTACTCCGCTAACCGGTCCAGTTTTGCCCTGTTTTCGGTCAGTATCTGTATTGCTTCGTCATAACAGTTCGATACAAGAGTACCAACTTCTTGATCAATTTCATCTGCTACTTTTTCACCATAGTTACGCTGTTCAGATATTTCCCGACCAAGAAATATCATCTCTTCCCGTTTACCCAGAGTTAAGGGAGGTAAAGATTCACTCATCCCATATTGTGTAACCATACGCCTCGCAATATTGGTTACCTGCTCCAAATCATTCGAAGCCCCAGTACTGATATCACCAAAAACAACCTGTTCTGCAGCACGCCCACCCAAAGCTGCTTTGATCGAAGAAATAAGTTGAGATTTAGTCCTGAGATTACTCTCTTCTTTGGGTATAAATCTAGTATACCCACCCATCAGTCCTCGAGAAACTATGGTAACCTTTTGTACTGGATCTGCATCCGGAGTTAAATGACCCACTAAAGCGTGGCCAGCTTCATGATAAGCAGTTGTCTTTCTTTCCCGCTCAGTTACAACGCGGCTTTTTCTTTCAGGCCCAGCAAAAACTCGATCAACCGCTTCGGTTAGTTCCTCGTATCCAACTGATTTCTTGTTTCGCCTGGCAGCCAGTATCGCTGCCTCATTAATAAGATTAGCAAGGTCAGCTCCGCTAAATCCTGGTGTCTGTTTACTAAGAAGTTCCATATCTACATCTTTTTGTAACGGCTTGCCTTTTGAGTGCACTTTCAATATATCTGTCCGCCCTTTAACATCAGGGAGATCAACTGTTACCCTTCGATCAAAACGTCCTGGTCTTAATAAAGCAGGATCCAAAATATCCGGCCTGTTCGTAGCAGCTATAACGATAACGTTAGCGGTGGTGTCGAACCCATCCATCTCGACAAGTATCTGATTAAGAGTTTGCTCACGTTCATCGTGGCCTCCACCTAATCCGGCTCCTCTATGCCTACCTACTGCATCTATTTCATCAACAAAAACTATTGACGGGCTATTTCGTTTTGCTTGTTCAAACAAATCTCTAACCCTGCTTGCTCCTACACCCACAAACATTTCTACAAATTCGGATCCACTAATAGAAAAGAAAGGAACTTCCGCTTCTCCCGCAACGGCCCTTGCTAGTAAAGTTTTCCCTCCACCAGGAGGACCTACCAAAAGTACCCCTCCAGGAATTTTTGCACCTAGGCTAGAAAATTTCTCAGGAAATTTCAAAAATTCTACAATCTCTTCCAATTCTATCTTTGCTTCCTCAACACCAGCTACATCGGAAAAAGAAACGGCAGGCTGATTACCTAAAAACATTTTTGCTCTATTTCGTCCAAAATTCATAGCTTGGCTGTTGCCACCTTGCGCTTGGCGCATAAAGAAAATTAGTATTCCTCCAAAAAATATAAGCGGGGCAAAACTGATCAGGAAACCAAATATGCTACCTAAAGCACTACCGCCTGCTGGTTTAACATCAACTTTACCTTGACCTTCCCCAACACTAACTCCAGATTCAACCAGCAACGAAACCACGCTAGTGTTAGGCTCTTTTAATACTGTGAACTGCCTCTGATCTATGGTCGTAACTTTTAATTTATCTCCGCTAACTTCTACTTCAAAAACGTTTCCAGCCTTAGCCTCATCAATCATCCAACCTAACGATCGGGTATTGTCCCCTGCTGGGGACTGCAAATAAGAAAAAAGAACGGCCACTATAGCAACAAAAACAACTAAGTAGACGAAACTATTCCGAAACACCTTAGGATCCATTTAAAACTCCAAGATTACCTTACAAACTAAGTATTTTCGTGTGTATACAATTAATTAAACCCACTTAACATCCCCAAATCGAACGAATTTGAATTGCAGAACACGCTTTAAAAGTTACCCTTTTGCCGATATTATACTCCATAGAACTCGATTCAACATAGTCAATATCTAGGGATTCAGATTGAATAAATTAAAACTAAACTATTTATTGCTACTTATCTTATGTTTTTTATGTACTACTCCTGCCATTTATCTTATAGCCCTAGGTAATAGAGACTTATCAGGAATAAGCTCCTCAGTAATCTATGGTATAGCTATACTTGGATCAGCTTTTTTACTTAATTGGGGAGCAGAAGCAGCTGAAAAAGATATATCAGCAGGTCTTGCACTTGCATTTATTGCCATAATTGCTGTTCTCCCTGAGTACGCCGTTGATTTTTCATTAGCGTGGGAGGCAGCTGATGATCCTACGTATGCGCCACTGGCTATAGCCAATATGACAGGTGGAAATCGCCTTCTAATTGGGATTGGATGGCCTCTTATAACACTGCTCAGCTGGATAAAATTCAAATCGAAGAAAGTCACACTTCTACCTAACCAAAAAATCGACTTGTCAGTCCTTCTGATAGCAAGTTTATACGCATCTACAATACCGTTAAAAGGACAGCTCGATATAATCGATTCCATTTTTCTTCCAGGAATTTTTGCACTTTATATGATAATAATTTCAAAACAATCATCAGAAGAAAATACCATCGTTGGCCCAGCTCAAATCATAGCGGATCTGCCCCAAAAAGCCAGAAGAGTTTGTTGCACTATTCTTTTTATATTCCCAGCCCTCATAATTTTCTTAGCCGCTGAGCCCTTTGCACACAACCTGATCTTAACCGGAAAAAATATAGGGGTAGACGAATTTTTCTTGATCCAGTGGGTAGCTCCATTAGCTTCTGAATCACCAGAAATAGCCATCGCAATGATACTAACACTCAGGTCTCGCGCATCCTCTGCGTTAACGGTCTTGCTATCCTCTAAGATCAATCAATGGACTTTGCTCGTAGGAACACTCCCCATAGTTTACTCAGTATCATCCGGTGAATTATCGGCATTACCGATGGATAATCGACAATCAATTGAAATATTTCTGACAGTTGCCCAGTCATTGTTTGCTCTAGTGTTATTATCTAATTTATCATTCTCAAACAGAGGAGCAGCCTTGTTATTTTTTCTTTTTATCACCCAAATAATAATACCAATAAATGCCGCAAGAATCGTATTCTCAATAACCTATATCGTATTTAGTGCAACGATTTTGCTTTATGACGCTGATAGAAGATCGAACATTTTTAGCATGCAAAAACAATTTCTAAATTCTGCACGGAATACTAAATAAACAACTCGTAATTCCGTATCAGATTAACCCCTTATTCTAAATTAAGGTAATTTCTCGATCCCTTGGTATTTTCAGTCGGTCGGAGTAAGATAGAATAAGTTCTTTAAATGTATATTAGGAGGAAACGATATGAGTCTCAGAGGGCAAACGGCAATTGTTGGGTACGGAGAAATTCCACACAGAAGAAGATACGAAAACAGAACTTATATGGGTCTTTTTGCCGATGCAGTAGACATAGCTCTAAAAAATGCCGGCATCAGGAAAGAGGAAATCAACGGCCTTATCGCGGAACCCCCTTTTGGACTGCCAAGCCTAGGATTTGCGTATAATTTTGCAGAGTATATTGGTATTCATCCTAATTACGCAACGGCTTTAAACGAAAATGCAGCGACGTTTATATCCACTGCAGCTGCGGCAATACATGCCGGATACGCTGACACGGTACTGGTTATAAACGGATCTGGCCCAATGGCTCAGACCCCGGGAATGTATGCACCGGCACCTGACCATGTTGACCCTCAATTTGTCGAGCCTTATGGTCCAGTGGTCGCCGCTACAGGTTGGTATGCGCAAGTTGCACGAAGACATGCTCATGAGTACGGGACAACCGATGAGCAAAGAGCTAGAGTTGCGGTAGATCAAAGATTTAATGCCCAGGGTAACCCAAATGCTTTTTTTAATGGTCAAACCATAACCTCACAAGACGTGCTAGATTCAAGGCCAATAGCAGATCCTCTAAGAATATTAGAATGCGTCATGCCAGCCCAAGGAGCAGGAGCAACTATTGTGACAACCGCAGAGAAAGCAAAAACACTAACAGATTCACCGATATATTTACTCGGAGCAGGACAGCATAATATTCGTGCGGAACACGGTAATACTTGGGGTGGTCGTATAACAGATACACCAGCGAATGTTTCTGCACGCATTGCGTTTGAAATGGCAGGTCTAGGCCCTAATGATATGGATATGTGGCAAATGTACGACTGCTACACAATTACTGTAATGGTGACCCTTGAAGATGCAGGGCTAATTCCAAAAGGTATGGCAGGTCCTTGGTACGACGAACACGATACAACTTGGAAGGGCGACGTACCTGTGAACACAGGTGGAGGTCAACTATCCAATGGCCAATCGACTGCAGGAACCACTCAAGTTTTAGAAGGAATAAGACAACTAAAAGGAGAAGCAGATGGACACCAAGTTCCAAATAGCCCTGAACTATGCTTCGTAAATACATGAAGAGGATATCTAAGTGACATGTCGTCACTTGTACTTAGTACTTCGATTTAGTTAGCGAGAGTAAATTCTCGAAAGTAGAGTAGATTTTATTGGTCGGGGTGGCCGGATTTGAACCGGCGACCCCCTGGCCCCCAGCCAGGTGCGCTGCCGTGCTGCGCTACACCCCGAAACATTCTGCTGATATAAGTATATATAATGAACGCCCTAATAACATTTTAATAACCAGTAAACAAAATCTACAATGGTCGATTTACTTGCTAACGAAAGGAAATTAGTATGCAAGAAATACGGATCAAAGCCTTAGCATTAAATACACGAATTAAATCATACTTGGAGCGTCTTTGATTTAGACTCCTTAGAAAAACAATTAAGTGACTTAGATAAACAATCTTCGGAAGAATTCTTTTGGAATGATACCGAGCGAGCCCAATATATATTAAAGCAGGCATCTTCTTTAAGAGAATGGACACAAAGCTGGTCAAATCTTCATAGCAAGGCATCCGCACTGCTAGTTCTAATCGAAGAAGCAATCGAAGCAAATCTTACCGATCTAGAAAAAGAATTTGAAGAACAATTTAAAGAAATCAACCACGTTCTTAAAGATCTAGAGATAAAGGCCACTTTAAGTGGCGTTCATGATACAAAAAGCGCCATTCTTTCCATACAAGCTGGGGCAGGTGGAATAGATTCTCAAGATTGGGCGGAAATGTTATTAAACATGTATTCCAGATGGGCAGAGAATAAGAATTACTCTGCCAAAGTATTGAGTTGGAGCGATGGCGACGAAGCTGGTATTAAAAGAGCTGATCTTGAAATAAACGGCGAGTACTCCTACGGATATTTGAAGGGAGAAGCAGGGGTACATCGTTTGATAAGGCTTTCCCCTTTCGATAATCAACATCAAAGGCACACATCATTTGCTCTGATCGAGGTGTTGCCAGAATCTGAAAATAATAAAGAGCTTACTATCGAACAAGATGATCTACGGATTGATTACTTTAGGGCCAGTGGGGCGGGAGGCCAAAGTGTTCAAAAAAATGCTACAGCCGTACGCATGGTTCATGAACCTACAGGCATCACTGTTTCAGTTCAAAATGAAAGATCTCAAGTGCGGAACAAGGAAGTTGCCCTGAAAATTCTTACTGCACGCCTGATGGAAAGAGAGCTCAAGCTTAAACAGGAAGAAGAATCTAAGCTTCGGGGAGAATTCATATCTCCTGAGTGGGGAAACCAGATTCGAACTTACGTACTGCACCCATATAAAATGATTAAAGACCATAGGACCGAACAAGAAACGAACGACACGGAAAACGTTTTTGAAGGGGATTTAGATCCATTTTTGAACGCATACCTCGAGAGCCAAATGAAGAACCAGTAGCGTGAACAATAATTATCATACATATGCACACACTTTCCGCTCTTATTTAGTTAGCGTGATTTCTCTCACACTTATAACTTTCTTTTCATTTGGGTGCTCTGAAAACACCGCAAGATCCGAGCTAAAGCCCATTGATGTTACACAAAATTTGGTTCAGGCTGATCAGACAGATAACATCCAAACATACCAGGATCCAAATCTAGGTTTAAGTTTCGATTTCGCTAAACCTTGGATAATAGTAAAGCCAGAAGGGGATCAAACACCACTGATAGAGATTTATTCACCTGATTCATCAATCACAATTACAGTTCTTCATGATTATCCTCCGCCAACAATAGACCTCAAAAGTTACGGAGATGCTCTGATAAACAATATTGTGTTAGAAACACCTTCTTTCGAGAGCACTGAAGCTATTTTGAATGAGGCAGAGAAGAAATACATTGTAGATTATTTGATCAATAACTCTGACTTAAAAG
>JAPYRO010000067.1 GCA_029941095.1 Dehalococcoidia bacterium | reverse complement strand
GTCCCAACATATCTTTTTACTCGATCAATCTGGTTTGTGGGAACATATAACCTATCGCCTTTAGCATATTCGAGAACCATATATTCTCTTTCAGATTCATCTAGATTCCTCTTAATCAAACCGTCAAATTTTCCTATTCCATGTTCGATATGGACAACAAGATCTCCTCTATTTAATTTATCGCTAACTTGATGTACCGATTTTTTGGAGCGAAAACGAAAATTACGATTCTTGGACAAGCCAAAAATTTCGCTGTCCGTCAAAATTATGATCTTTCGTTCGCCAATCTGCTCTGAAACAAATCTCAGTGCCCATCCCGACTCTATATTGCCATGATAAAGAGTCAGACTAGCTGGCGCCGGTAACGTTGATAATTGATCCTCAATGGTCAGGTCAAGGCCTTGGTCTTTAAGCAAACTCGCTAGTCTTTTCGATTGCAATGAAATTAAAACCACTGTATTACCAGATTTGATCAATTCTCCTAAATCTTTACCTAGTTCAACAATATTACCTTGGTAATCAGAAACCGATTCGAAACCTATATTGAGAAATGTTTTGTCTGATTTAGTACGAGGAGTTCGCGCGAAAGCTTGAAATTGAACATTTCTCCTCATATCTCCGGTTATAAGTTCAAAACGACTGAACGATATTATCGGATCTGGGAAGGTTTGATTAATTAAATTCTCCGAAACAAGGCGCTTTTTATAATCTTTTGCTATCGCTTCGATTCTAATCCAAGTATCACGAATATCATTTGTATTCTCGTTAACAATAATGGAATCTTCACCTAAGTAGTCAAACATGGTGCCGGAGTGAAACAAAGAAGTATAAAATTCGGCATCTGCACTATACGTTCCCGATATCAATTGATTCAAATTACTATCGCTGTCAATAGTTGGTAGTATTTTTTTTATCTTAGGGATCGTTATATTACCAGGTTGATTACCATCCAGAATCAACTCTCTTGCAGGAACAAATTTACATCTCATTGTTTTCTTTATAGAAAGTTGCGTTTCTGGATCAAAATACCTAAGGCTTTCAATAGTATCTGAAAAGAATTCTATACGGGTAGGAAGTTCACTATGTGGAGACCAAACATCTAACAATCCTCCCCTTCGACTAAATTTACCTGGCTTGTCCACTATAGATACATTTTCATAACCTATTTTTAGTAATTGGTCAGACATTTTGATTATTGAAATATCTTGGCCAGAACTAGCAATCAAAGTTTTTTGGAGAAAAATATCAGGTTCAATAATTAGTCTAGCTATTGAATCTACGCTTGCGACAACTAGTGGTGGAACTTGAGGAATCGGATTATCTTCTTCGTCGGGATCTTGTGCCCTACCATCGACCATCAGTAAACCTGCCATAACTTTAAGGCGCTCCTGAGTGACATTCTCGTTATTATTCAACTTTTCAAAAGGCAAAGCATCAGGCTCTGGATAATAATAGAGTTCCTTGCTATACCCAGAGCTTTTGATAAAAGATTCTATTTCCGAATAACCTCTGCGTGCAGATTCAGAAGTTGGATGCAACCATAGCACAGGCCTACGAAGATCATTCAGAAATCCTCCAAGTAAAAACCCTTTGGCTCCTCGAGGAACGTCAAGCAAAATCTCATTACTTGAACCAGTCCTAAGGGTTTCGATCAAATTTCTATAGGAAGATTTAAAGAGCAAGGAACTTGTTAAACCTGTTAGTGTCATTATGGATCGACATCTTTCTTAGTTCGCTGATAAGTATTAATTTAACGCAAATGCGTTTACACCAAACCAACCTATACATAAAATGTAGTATAAGTTCTACTATTATTGAAATACTAAGTATGATTGTTTGCAATATCAAACTTATGAATAAATCGATAATACGAATATTTTTATACACAAAGGGGAATAATAATGGGAGTTCTATCTTCATTAGATCCAGAAGTGGATGCAGCGATAATAGGGGAAGAAAGACGTCAAAAGGATTCTATTATCCTTATCGCATCTGAAAATTATACCAGCCAAGCGGTAAAAGAAGCTCAAGGCTCAAGTTTCACTGAGAAATATGCAGAGGGTTATCCAGGTAGAAGATATTACTCGGGGTGTGAGTACGCCGATGTAATAGAAATTCTAGCTCGAGATCGTCTCAATAAACTATTCGGCTCGGCACACGCAAACGTTCAGCCACATAGCGGAGTTCAAGCCAATAGCGCAGTCTATTTTGCCTACTTAAAACCGGGTGACACGGTTCTCGGAATGAGGCTCGACCATGGAGGGCACTTATCTCACGGGAGTCCAGTAAGTTTTACCGGTCAATATTATAACTTTATCTCCTACGGAGTAAGAGAAGATACAGAGCTTATCGACTATGATCAGGTGGAAGATCTTGCAAAACAACATCAGCCAAAAATAATTATCGCAGGCGCAAGTGCCTATCCTCGAGAAATTAATTTTGCAAAATTTCGTGAGATCGCCGATAAGGTTGGTGCAATACTGATGGCAGACATCGCTCACTACGCCGGGCTCATAGCAGCTGGCGTTTACGCTGATCCGGTACCTCATGCTCAAATTATCACATCAACAACCCAGAAAACTCTTAGAGGGCCACGTGGAGCATTTATTCTGACAGATGAGGAACATTCCAAAGCAATAGATAAATCCGTTTTCCCAGGCGCTCAAGGTGGACCGATGATGCACACTATAGCAGCGAAAGCCGTTTGTTTTAATGAAGCACTTCAACCCAGATTTAAGGACTACCAAGAATCGGTATTACAAAATTCCCGTGCTATAGCTGATGAACTACAGAAAGCCGGTATGCGTATCGTTTCTCAGGGTACAGATTCCCATCTTCTTCTTGTAGATGTTACTACCTTAGGTACCACAGGACGTGACTCTACTAAAGCTCTGGAGTCCGTTGGCATAAGTGTCAATGCAAATACGATACCATTCGACAAATTACCGCCTATGATCGGTAGTGGGATTCGTATCGGAACCCCGGCTATAACATCAAGAGGATTCGGAGAAAATGATGCTCGAAACGTAGCAAGGATGATAGCCAAAGTGCTTCAAAACCTTGATAACGAAGAGATCCTTAACTCCGTACGATCTGATGTGATGGATTTGACTCAAACATTCCCTGTGCCAGGTATCGATAGTTAGCCTTTTCAGGTGTATAATTTAAAAGCGATTTAATTGTTAAGGAGGACGAGTGAACAGTTACGAAATGATTGCGATTTTAAGTCCGCAGCTAGAAACTGAGGAAATCGATGAAGCAATTGAAAAAATACGCAATGCCATAAGTGAAAATGGCGGAGCAGATGAAATTTGCGAACTCAAAGGAAGAAAAAGACTTGCTTTCCCCATAAATGACCACGTTGACGGAAATGTTGTATTATCTACGTTTAATATTGATGCGGATAAAGTGAACCAAATTACGGAAACACTTAGACAAGATGAACGGTATTTACGTAACATGTTGGTTCGAGTCTGAGCTGTTTTATATAACGTTGGAGAGAATTTATGACCAGTAGTTTAAATAGGATGACCATAATAGGAAATTTGGGTGGAGATCCAGAGATGCGGTATACCCCAAATGGAAAACCTGTCACCTCTTTTAGTGTAGCAACTACAAATAGATATACGGTTGAGGGAGAACAGAGGGAAGAAACGCAATGGTTTCGTGTTTCTACTTGGAATCGCACCGCAGAAGTGTGTAACCAATATCTAAGCAAAGGAAGTAAAGTATATGTCGAAGGTAGGTTACAGGGACGGCAATGGGAAGGGCAAGACGGAGTTACAAGGTTCAGTATGGAGATAAATGCAGACAGAGTATTATTCTTAGATCGCCCTTCAGATCGAGGGTCGGATCGCTCTTCAGATCGCTCTTCAGATCGACCGTCTAACAGTGGGGAACCCGTGGTCGAATTTAACAAGCCTGACTTTAATCAACCTGAAGGATCTGATATAAGCGAATTTCAAGAACCCGGAGACGATCTACCTTTTTAATAGTCAATTAGTTTGGTAAGTTAATCATTAATAAATAATTAGGGAGTAAATATGAGTTCAAACTCAACATCTCGTGAAGGCAGTGGCAGAGACAGGCAATCCTCAGGTCCACGAAGGGAAGGCGGAGGAGGACGGGAAGGCGGAGGAGGACGCAGATTTTATAACAGAAGAAAGGTATGCTTCTTCTGTGCCAACAAGGACGTCACAATGGATTATAAAAACCCTGAAGGACTAAGCAGGTATCTATCTGACAGAGCAAGAATAGAGCCAAGAAGAAAAACAGGCACGTGTTCAAAGCACCAACGTCAGTTAACCAAACACATAAAGAGAGCACGGCATCTCGGATTGCTTGCATATACCACAGACAGTTTGAAAGAGATCCCAAATAGAAGGTCATAAATAGTCCTTTATAAATAGTATTATCAAAATCAGTAAGTTTAACTTATGGGTCGAAAAGAGGTAATAACGATCCAATGTCCATAAAACCAATCGAAGAAAATAGCGACTCAACGACAGTTGATAGACGGCGTACCACGGAAAAAAATAGAAAAGTCCGACTAAGAAGAATTGTTTTAATTGCTTCGTTAGTGATTTTGATCTTTTCGCTCGCCGTCCCATTAACAGGCTATTATTACGTTTTTGTGAAACCTCTTAATGAGACAGCACTGGTAGTTAATGACAAAAGTTATACCTGGAATGATTATCTAACGAGAACCAAGATGCTCATTTTTGACGCGCAATTCTCAGGAACTTGGGATCCAAATTCTCTAACCAGTCTAGTATTTGACATGCTCGACGAAATGGAAAGATTGGAAATCGTTAACCAATATGCTAGCCAAGAAGGATTAAAAATAGACCCTGCGGATATCGATCAAGAGGTCCGTTTTAAGGTATTGGGGAGAGGGTCAGTAGATGATCCAGCAATTTCGGAGGCTGAGTTCAAAGAAAGATACAGACGGAGATTGGAGTTATTAAAAGTCAATGAGGATACTTTCTATGAACTTGTTCGCCAGTCAATGCTGTTTAAGGAATTAGATCAAAAACTTAGAGAAGCAGTACCAGAAAAGATCGAACAGAGACATTTTCATATAATTCAGGTCTCTAATCTTGAGGATGCTAGGCTGGTTCTCGAAAAGATCGATGGTGGCCAGAAATTCGAGGAAATTGCCAAGGAAATGTCCAGAGATACACAGTCCAAGGATTCCGGTGGCGACGTTGGATGGATACCTGCAGGTGTCAGAGAGGACTATGACGAAGCTATTTATACTCTTGATGACGGACAAATCAGTGAGCCCTTATTTTCTCGAGTGGGGGTATCAATCATCAAGGCAGAGGGGAATATTGAAATCAGGACCCTTAAAGATGATCACCGATCTAGACTTGAAGCGGGTGCACTTACTAAATGGATTAGAGCTAAAAGGTCTGATTTAGTAGAAGAAGAAGCGCTTTCAAGGCCGGGCGGCAGTATATCTAATACGCGATATGAATGGATAATAGAACAAATAATGCAGGAGAGGGAACTATTCCCTCGGAGAACAATCAGTGGATAAAAGAAACCGTAGGGGGTTACCAGACACGGGCATCGGAATAGGGTTACTAGGATTTGGAGTAATAGGTTCCGCGTTTGCATCGACCCTACTAGAGAACAATAAGGCGCTACAAGCGAAAATAGGGGTACCTATTAATTTATCAGGTGTTGTTGTTAAAAACATCGGAAAAAAACGGTCTGTCGATCTACCGGAAGGCTTACTTACTACCGACATCACCGCAATTATAAATAACCCAGAAATTCAAATATTGGTTGAACTGATTGGCGGTACTAGCACAGCTTTTCCCGCAGTAAAACGGGCTTTACAATCAGGGATTCATGTTGTCACTGCTAACAAAGAACTAGTAGCAAAATTCGGGCCGGAACTGCATGATTTAGCGTCAGCCAATGGAGTTGCTTTTAATTACGAAGCTGCTGTAGGGGGTGGCATCCCTCTAATAGCCACACTTAACAGAGCATTGGTAGCCACAAAAGTCACAACTTTAAGAGCAATAATAAATGGAACGACCAATTATGTTCTAAGTGAAATGGCCAAAAACAAATTAGATTTTTCTACCGCTGTTAAACAAGCTCAGGATTTAGGATATGCGGAGCCTGATCCTACAAGCGATATCGATGGTTCTGATGCTGCATTTAAGTTAGCAATTCTAACAGGTATAGCATTCGATTCATCTATCGAGCCAAGTGAAATATATAAGCAAGGTATAAACAAATTAGCGCCGAATGATTTTATGTACGCCGATGAGCTAGGGTATTCGATCAAGTTATTAGCAATCGCCAATAGGCAAAAAGATGGTTCGATAGATGCAAGAGTGCACCCTGTTTTATTGCATCAAGATACACCTTTAGCCAAGGTAGATGGAGTGTTAAATGCAATCGAGGTATCTGGAGATCTTATAGGCCAAGTGCTGCTATATGGTGAAGGTGCAGGAGCCCAACCTACTACAAACTCTATACTGAGCG
>JAPYRO010000066.1 GCA_029941095.1 Dehalococcoidia bacterium | reverse complement strand
GAATTTGGTGGACAAGAAGCTCCTATATCAACTCAGTTAGCTTACCGAGAGGCAATGGCATATAACGGAGCTCCAATATCGGTTGGAGGAGGTTTAATAGCCCCCGTGTTAATGATGTACGGTGCTGACTGGCAGAAAGAAGAATTTCTACCTAAATTGGCTAACGCAGATATAGATTTTGCTCAAGGATTTAGCGAACCAAATGCTGGATCTGACCTTGCCAATCTTCAAACTCGTGCTGAACGCGACGGGGACGATTATGTAATAACGGGCCAAAAAATATGGACATCTGCAGCTCATCGGTCGGATTGGTACCACATGATGGCGCGAACAGATCCCGACGCGCCCAAACATAGAGGTATTAGTTACTTTCTTATTGACCTTAAAACACCAGGGATTACTATGCGACCCCTAATGGATTTAGCCGGGCGCAGGCGCTGGAGCGAGGTTTTCTTAGACGGGGTTAGAGTCCCAGCAAGAAATATAATCGGGGAAGAAAACCGAGGTTGGTATACCGCGATGACTACTCTAAGTTTTGAGCGCTCCAATATCGAAGGCCCCGCAAAGTTGCTTAGGGCCCTAGAACTTTTTATAGATTATGCTACAAAAACTAAATTAAATGACACACCTATGATAGAAGATCCGATCATTCGCCATACCCTAGCCGATATGCGTGTAAGGATTGCAATGTCTAGGACACTTTCTTATAGAGTTGCTTGGATGCAAAGTAAGGGTGAACTTCCAGTTATGGAAGCTTCAATGACTAAACTGCTAAACGATATGATGACCAAGTACATATTTTGGCCCAGAATGGCAAATATGCTTAAGGATTATGGAACTCTCATGCGGGAAGATCCAAAAGCACCGCAAGAGGGATTATTTGGAACTAACTCGATACTATCATTTGGATCAGGTTTTGGTGGAGGAACATCAGAAATTCAAAGAAATATAATAGCGCAGAGAGGGCTTGGCCTTCCTAGGTAATTATATAGTGCCGTAACGGAGCTTATTTAAGGCTTACTTGTTTTTCCTTTACGGGAATGTTCAATCATGTTATGTTCCTACTACCTGAAAGATCATGGACCATTATACGGCTAGGGAGGCAAAAATGGATTTCAAATTATCTGCTGAAGATACTAAATTCCGTGATGAATTACGAGAATTCCTTTCTAAAGAATGGTCATCGCGCGATTTTGATGCACATTCGATGAACGTTTGGTCATACGATTTTGATAACCTTGATGCCCGCGAACATGCCAAGGAATTTCAAAATAAACTTATGGAAAAGGGCTGGTGGACTATGTCCTGGCCGGAAGAATATGGTGGCCAAAACGCACCTATCTCAAAACAACTTGTTTACTCTGAGGAAATGGCATACAACGATGCCCCCGCGGGACAACCTCAAGGAAATGTTGCAGGTGCAATCATGATACATGGTACCGACTGGCTGAAGAAAAATTTTCTACCAGGGATGCAAGATAACAGCATTGACTGGGCGCAAGGATTTTCAGAACCGAATGCTGGTACCGATCTTGCAAGCCTACAAACTCGTGGCGTTGAAGATGGAGATGATTATGTTGTCACCGGACAAAAAATATGGTCATCTGGTTCACATTTTGCAAACTGGTATCACGTCATGGTTCGAACAGACCCAGACGCACCTAAACATAGAGGAATAACATACCTGGTTATGCAGTTAAAAGACGAGAATGGCGACCAAATGCCTGGAATTACATTGAGGCCTCTTTATGACATGTTAGGGCGCCGAAGATGGAATGAAGTATTTATGGATGAAGTTCGTGTTCCCAAAAGGCAACTTATAGGAGAGCCTAACCGAGGATGGTATGCAGCTATGACAACATTAAATTTCGAGAGAACCGGGATCGAAAGTGCTGCTCGATTAATTGGAGTTTTAGACAGGTTCATAGCTACAATGTCCAAAACAAAATTTAATGGTGAATCAGTCTTAGATAATCCACTGGTCAGACATCAACTAGCAGACGCCCGCATCACCTTAGAAGCAGATCGGATGCTAGCTTACAGAGTAGCTTGGATGCAAGCAAAAGGTGAAGTTCCCCAAGCTGAGGGTGCCATTTCTGGCCTGCGAGCTCTGCAAACCGCAAAATTCGTGTTTTGGCCAACATTAGCAAAAATCATTGGCCCATATAGATCGCTATTAAAAGGGGAAGAGCGTGCCCCTGGGAATGGAATGTATGGTACCAACTACGCCCTTAGTATGACGACAGGATTTGGTGGTGGCGGTGGTCTGGCACTAGGGCCAAATATTATCGCACAAAGAGGTTTAGGTTTGCCCCGATAAGGGATTACTAATGTAGCCGGGTAATAGTTAATCTCAAAATTCGAAGCCTAACACTAGGTTTAGGGTTTACGTACGAAGCATGGCATGCTATTGTAATTTGGTCTTTAGAGGCTTGATGGGAAGTCTCATGACCAGGCAAAACTGGGGGATTATAGTAGGGAGGATTCCACGATGGACTTTCAATTCTCAGCCGATGATATAAAGCTTCGCCAGGAAGCCATAGACTTTACTAAAAAGGAATGGACACCTGGAAAATATGATTCTCAGATCTTGGTAAACTGGGATCACCAAAATGAGGAAGCCGACAAGGCGATAAACGTATTTGAAAAAAAACTCGTCAAAAAAGGTTGGTGGACTATGCACTGGCCATCAGAATTCGGGGGAAACGACGCATCAATAGAAACCCAGTTGGTCTATAAAGAGGCCATGGCGTATGCCGGTGCTCCATCCTCAACTGGCGGCGGACTTATAGCTCCTGCTTTGATGCTTTCAGCACCAAAATGGATGCAAGATGAATTCCTACCGAAGATCGCCAATGCTGACCTGGAATTCTCGCAAGGGTTTAGTGAACCAGATGCAGGGTCAGACTTAGCAAGCTTGAAAACCAGAGCTGTTCGAGACGGCGACGATTACGTTATAAGTGGTCAGAAAATTTGGGGGACTTATAGGAATCCCTGGATACATATTCTCGTTAGGACCGATCCAGAAGCTCCAAAACACAGAGGTATTACATACATCTTAGCTCCTTTGAAGAATGAGAAAGGTGAGTTTAATCCTGGAGTAACTGTAAGGAAAATACCCGATGCTGTAGGTGTACACAGATGGGATGAATTATTCATGGAGAACTGGCGTGTACCTGCTCGGTACGTTTTAGGAGAAGAGAATCGAGGCTGGTATACAGCGATGACCACCCTGAGTTTTGAAAGAAGCAATATACAAGCAGCAGCTGGAATGATAAGAGCAATGGACGATTATATAGACTTCTGTAAAAGTCTCCAAAGGACGAAAAAGGGCAGCCCTCTAGACGATCCTCAATTCAGGCATCAATTAGCTAATCTTAGAGTCGAAATAGAAACAATGAGATTGATTTGCTATAGGGTAGGCTGGATGCAAAGCAAAGGAGAGATACCACAGATGGAATCTTCTATGGTAAAGCTCTGGGGTGACATTCAATTCCAAAAAACCTACAAAACTCTAGCAAGAGGTCTGGGAGAATACGGCAATATCCTCCCAACACAAAAAGGAATTAAATTGCCAGTAGAAGGATTCTTGAACAATCGAGCCTTTATGTCAGGAACACTGAGCGTCGCTGGTGGTACGAGCGAGGTACAAAGAAACATAATAGCGCAGAGGGGATTAGGACTACCTAGGTAAATCAATGTGTATAACATCTAAATATTAGTAAAGGAATTTTTATAAATGGATTTTCAACTAACTGCAGAAGCTCAATCAATAAGAGATGAAGCCCGTGATTTTGTACGCAAGGAATGGAAAAATCCAGGCCACGATTTAACTGGAGGTCTTGCAGCATGGCATGGCGACGAAGATAACAGGCATGCCGGAGGCGAAATTGCGAAAGAATTTGCTAAAAAATTGGTGGACAAGGGTTGGTACACCATGCACTGGCCCAAGGAATTCGGTGGAGGAGACGCGTCCATTGAGAAACAATTAGCCTACAGGGAAGTTATGTCATACGAAGATGCTCCAGCCTCTCTTGGAGGCGGTTTAGTTGCACCAGTATTGATGGTACACGGGGCAGATTGGATGAAAAAAGAATTCCTACCAAAGCTTGCCACTGCTGATATTGAATTTTCCCAAGGATTTAGTGAACCTGACGCTGGATCAGACCTAGCTGGGCTGAAAACTCGTGCGGTGAGAGATGGCGATGATTACATAATAAATGGACAGAAAATATGGGGTACATATAGGAATGACTGGATTCACATCCTTGTACGAACGGATACTGATGCCCCCAAACATCGTGGCATAACCTATCTGATAGCAAGATTAAAAGACGAGAACGGGGATTATATGCCAGGTATTACCGTTCGGGGAATTAATGATGGCACAGGTAACCATAGATGGGACGAGCTATTTATGGAAAACTGGCGAGTACCGGCGCAAAGTATAATAGGAGAAGAAAACCGAGGTTGGTACGCAGCTATGACAACGCTGAGTTTTGAAAGATCGAACATAGGGCGCCCCGCGCAACTGCTGAGAACATTAGAAGACACTATAGATTGGTTCGAAGCAAACTCTAAAAAAGGAACGGAAGACACGCTAGCCCGCGCTGAAATCAGAAATAGACTAGCGAGTTGGCGAGTAGAAGTTGAAATGCTTCGGATGCTTTGTTACAGAGTTGGCTGGATGCAGTCTCAAGGGCTTGTTCCTCAAAGAGAATCGTCAATGGTTAAAGCAACAGGGGACGAACTTTTCCAAAGGATCTACCGCGGCATATCACAAATCATGGGTGGCTACGGAAATTTATTGCCCACCAACGGTCCAAAGTACAAACTGCCTGTTAATGATTTCCTTCCAGCACGTGGTTGGCAAAGCATAGGTACGAGCATCGGTGGTGGAACCAGAGAAATACAAAAAAATATTATAGCGCAAAGAGGATTAGGCTTACCAAGATAGTATCTAGGTGTGCTACTAAATGATTACGAAAATTATAATTAAGTTAAATCAAGTAAAACAATAGTTTGAGGAGGTAGGGTAATGGATCTAGGACTAACTGAAGACCAAGAAATGTTAAGGTCGATGGCTCGAGAGTTTATCGAGCAAGAAGCACCTAGGACATATGTAAGGGATATGGAAGAAGATGACCGAGGGATAACCACGGATCTTTGGCAAAAAATTGCCCAAGTAGGTTGGTTAGGGCTGATCGTGCCTGAAGAGCACGGTGGTACAGGCCAAAGCCTAGTTGACCTAGGAATATTGATGGAAGAAGTCGGGCATGGAGTATTACCTGGGCCATTCTTTAATACGGCACTTGTAACCGTCGGGATCCTAGATTCAGGTACCGATGCACAAAAAGCAGAATATCTACCAAAAATCGCAAATGGAGACATCATAGCGTCCCAAGCTATTATGGAACCATACTCTCGATTGGATGCGGGAGGAATAAACCTTGATGCTAAGAAGCAAGGGGAAAATTATGTGCTAAATGGTAGTAAATTATTCGTAGAAAACGCACATGTTTCCGACCTTCTCCTTGTTCCAGTAAGAACAAGGAAGGCTGGGAAAAATGCAGAAAACGGTATTACTTTATTACTTGTTGATGCCAATAGTGACGGTATCAAAGTAGATAAACTCAAGACTATCGCAACTGATAACCAATGTGAGGTAACTTTCAAAAATGTAAAGGTATCAGCAGCTAATGTCTTAGGGGAAGCCAATAATGGTTGGGACACTCTTAAACTCCTCTTGCAAAAGGGAGCGTCCTTAAGATGCTGCCAAATGGTAGGAGCGCTACAAGAAGTGTTAGATATGACTGTTGAATACGTAAAAAATAGAGTCCAGTTCGGCAGACCTATCGGAAGCTTTCAAGCTATTCAGCATTATTGTGCCAACATGGCAACAGATGTCGATGGATCAAGATTTATAACATATCAAGGACTATGGAGATTGGGCGAGGAACTCCCATCAGACCTTGAGGTTTCTGCTGCAAAAGCATGGGTCAGTGATTCTGCGCAAAGAGTAGCAGCAACGGCTCACCAGTGCCACGGAGCTATCGGTTTCACCCAAGAGCACGACTTACAACTCTTCACTCGACGATTGAAGGCTTGGGAAGTGTCCTTTGGAGATGGTGATTACCATAGAGAACGTGTGGCCCAAGCTATGGACATATAAACCTTTTCAAAATAGCAATAAAAAAAGGCTTCTTATATAGGAGCTTTTTTTTATTGCCAAAATTGACATTGTTTAACTAATGTTCGATTACCAGCCAAAAATTTCTTAGTTTCTAGGTCTGCAGTATCAAATCCAGGACCAACGCATACCAAATCGGTATTTGATTCTTTGATAAATAGCAACCCAGCAGCGACGTCCCAGGGTTTCAATTCCAAGTGCATATACAGGTCAAACCAACCGGAAGCGACATAAGCAAGACCTAAGGCTGCTGAACCCATAATTCTAATCCGGTGAACAGGCAAAATATCCAGGGCTACCTCTAACGTATTTCGTACCAATATTTCATCAGGTCCCATATCTAAACCAATTGTCGCTGATTCAAAATTTTCTGCCGGAGAGAATTTCATATTTTTATTATTGAAGGTAAACCCTTTGTCTTTCTCTGCGAAAAATAAATGGTCTCTCAGGGGATCGAGCGTTCCTCCAATAATGGGTTCTCCCAAAT
>JAPYRO010000065.1 GCA_029941095.1 Dehalococcoidia bacterium | reverse complement strand
AGCAGATGCTGATCCGGAGGTCCGAGGGATAGTCTTAACAGGGGCAGGCGCAGCATTTTCAGCAGGTTTTGATATTAATGCTCAAGTAGAGTATGTATGGCCTGCAGGTCTCCCCGAAGGAAAAAGTGTAGCAGAAGTTATTGATACATGGAGGACTCGATTCTGGCAAAAAGAACATGGCAGAATCGCACGGATCATTGATGAAATGACTACTCCAATCATAGCTGTTGTTAGTGGATGGTGTATGGGAGGAGGGTCTTGGTATGCTTTAACTAGCCACCTAACCATTGCCGCATCAGATGCGGTCTTTGGCCAAGTTGAAGTGAGAATGATTTCCGACGATAATTTTTCGTGGATTCTCCATGCCGGTTATAAGAATGGACTTAGATATGCGCTGACAGGTGATCATATAGATGCTGAAGAGGCTATGAGAATCGGACTCCTTAATGAAGTTGTTGAAACCAAAGACGATGCTCTTGAAAAGGCGTTTCTTTTCGTTGAAAGGCTCGCTAAAGTTTCACCTGAAACTGTAAAAATCAATTTGGCGATTGCAATGAAGGGACTTCAAGTGATGGGTCTACATAATGCCTTAAGATTGAATTCGGAATTAGCGGCTGCTGTCATAGTATCGAAAAGAGAAGAATTTTCTAAACCACTTGAAGATGCTAGAAAAGAAGGAGGTTTGCGTGCTTTTATAAGGAAGCGTGACGAACCGTTCCAACCAGAGCCATTCGGGCCGAGATCGAAAAAAAAGCCTGATTAATATCTATAACAATAGATTTTGTTTTATGGACGACGTTGAACGACCGTATATACATGGCATTTATCTTTTGTTCTGGTCTTTGTATAAGTGATAGACGGTTATGAATTATAAACAAACCTGGATATACACAGTAAGCATGTTACTAATTTTTCAATCAATTATAATTGGTGCGTGTATTAAATCTGATCAAACCGATGAAGAGTACGTCGAACATACTTACGACGTTCTTATTGCTTCAAGTGTTATTGATGTTAAAACTACACGGATCCCCTTTGTGATAATTGGATCTCGAGGAGAATATCTTCAACCTGATACGATCCAGGTTCGAATACTGCCCAAATCTTCGCCAGCGGCCGAATCAGTAACTGGAGAATATCTGATTCCGAAATACCATTCGATCGTTGTAACGGAAGATCACATTCATCGAGATGGTGAACTACACGCTCATGAGAATGATTTAGGTATATATGTGGTTAATGTTGATGAACTACAGTATCCAGGTGAATGGCAGCTTGAACTAGTGGTGAAAAACTTAGAGAAGGAAGGAACAATTAATGAAATCCAAACTACCTTTGTAGTGTCTGAAGATCTACAATTTCTTGCTGTTGGATCCAAAGTTCCTTTAATGACTGGCAGAACATTGGACACGGGATTTAAATTGGAAGAACTCAGTACACATCCTAACCCGAATCCTGCTATGTATAATACGACTGTAGAAAAAGCTATTAATAATAATCGACCAAGCGTGGTTGTATTTAGTACACCAGCCTATTGTCAAAGTAAAGTTTGCGGCCCGGTCCTGGATATTGTTATGTCAGTCATGGATTTATATGAATCACAAATCGATTTTATACATATAGAACCTTTTGATTTACAAACACTTTCGAACACAGGAACTTTTTTGTTGTCTCAACCTGCGCAAGAATGGAGGTTACCTAGTGAGCCTTGGATTATTGTTGTCGATCGGGATGGCAAAGTTGCGGGTAAGTTCGAAGGTATTATAGGTAGAACAGAACTTATTGAAGTTTGTGATTCAGTTTTGGACTCGAATTAAGTTGATAATCTCTTGATACACTTAATTTGTCGGCATATACTGCTAAAGAGAAATATCAGTTTAAGGAATTTTTTATGCCTATATTAGAATACGCGTGCGACACATGTGGCAATCACTTTGATAAATTGATTCGAGGTATGAATGTATCGAATCCCGATGTAGCTTGCCCTTCGTGTGGTGGTAGTGATGTTGAGAAACAGGTATCTGCATTCGGTGTTACTGGAGTTTGGCAAAGCAATGTGCCTGAATTTAACATGCCCAAGGCAAAAGCGCCAAACCCTAACGATCCATTTAATTGCATCATGTAATTAAATGGTTGTTGTTAATCGTGTAGATTGTTAAATGAATTATGTATCGGAAATTGTTTTGTGAGTAGCGGCTAACTGGTTATCTGGCATATATTACAAGTAGTAATGATGTTTCAAATTGATTGCGTTCGATAAAATTAAGACTTTGCAGGAGTTTTACCTAAAGATATGAGGGATAACATCTTCCTTTCCTCTAACCGAAGAATAATACTAACAGTTTTATCCATGTCTTTGGGGTGGGTATTCATCTATTTAGATCGAGTTTTAATTTTTCCTTTATTACCGGTCATAGGAGAAGAATTTGGGTTGTCCGATACGTATAAAGGGCTTATTGCAAGCTCTTATTTTTTCTTCTATGTTTTGATGCAGATACCAACTGGTATTATCGGGGATAAGTACGGCCTTTCTAAGGTAATTTTCGTGATGTATTTAATTGTTGGAATATCTCTAATAGGAATTGGTGTTCTAAGTTACAGCTACCTTCTTTTATTGTTATTCGCAGGATTACATGGTTTCGGAGCAGGAGCTTACTATCCTGCTTCATATGGGATTACTATTAATGTGGTTCCTGTTGATAAACGAGGCGTTGCCTCTGCTGTGGTAACTACAGGGATGGCTTTGGGGTTAGCTATAGGGCTATCAATTTCTGGGCCTTTAGCTCTTCTTTTTGGTTCCTGGCGAGACCCATTCTTAGTGGTAGCTTTTCCTACAATCGTAAGCGCAATTTTAATATACTTTGTTACTAAAAATGTTCCCGGAACTGGTTCAACTTCTAGTGGGATTAGCCTGGAAGTATTTAAAAATAGAGATCTATTGCTACTATCAATAGCTGCTTTTTGTTCTTTATATGGCTACTGGGTGTTGATTTCTTGGGCCCCTACTTATTTTGTTGAGCAAAGAGGCTATGATCTTTCGGGGGCGGGACAATTGACCGCTATCGTAGCTTTGGCATCTGTTCCTGGAGCTTTATTGTGGGGCCCGATCTCTGATAAATTAGGTCGGAAATATCTGTCAGCTGCCCTTTTAATTGGAGCGGGAATTGCAATAGGGTCGATATCTATGGCCTCGTCGACAATGCAAGTAAGTGCTGCTTTAGGGTTTTATGGATCGCTAAGTGCACTTGCTTGGAACCCTGTTTTAGTGGCGTGGGCTGGGGATCTTGCTACTCTAAAAGGGGATGGTTCGGGGGCTGCCATGGGTTTACTCAATGCTTTCGCTGTAGGTAGTTCATTTATTGGGCCTACATTGACTGGGATGATCAGTGATTTGACAGGTTCGCTTGAAAGCGGATTTTATATGGGATCGATCTCTTTATTTGTTGGTGCTATTTTAGTTATGTTTGTACGAGAAACCAAACAAAAATTACAAGAGGCAAAATGATTGACCATAATAACTATTTTGAATTCCACAAAATTGAATTATATTCGTTAAAGAAACCTATCAAATGGTAAAAATTGATTTACATGTTCACACTAACTGGGGATCTTCCGATAGCGGGCTGTCACCCCAAGAATTGCTTACAGAGGCGGAAAACGTTGGGTTAGATGTAGTTTGTGTGACAGAACATGGGACCTTGTGGTCTCAATCTAAAGTGGACGAGTTAGCAGAGAAATCCGAGGTAGTGATTATTCCGGGAATGGAAGTTACAACTGATCTTGGCCATGTTACAGTTTTTGGCTTGCATGGTTATGGATCTGGGATGCATAAAGCTGAAACCTTGAAACGTGCAGTTGATGCTGTCGACGGGTTCATGATTGCAGCACATCCTTTCAGACGAATGTTTGATGATCCTCGTATAAGCGGGTGGGACATGATATATACTGCAGAGCAGGCGGCTGAGTTACGTATATTTTCGTTGGTTGATGAAATGGAAGTAGTTAATGGAGCTAATAATTTACGAGAGAATCTATTTGCTTTAGAAGTTGCTGATTTATTGGGATGGACTGGAGTTGGAGGGAGTGATTCACATTCCACCAGCGGGCTCGGAGCTGGAGGTATAGTGATGGAAAATACCTTTAAAGATGTTCAAAGCTTCATCGATCAACTTAGATCTGGAAAATACTATCCGTCAGCTGATATGCATAAATTTGGGTCTCGACCATTCAGGACAAAGTAAAAAACTAGGAAGTAGGGCTATAAAACGTGCCAGGACCTCAATTTTCAGAAGTATGTGTAGCTCTGGATTTAGAGATGACTGGTTTGCGGGCTGAGTCAGATCAGATTATTGAAATTGGAGCTGTGAAATTTCAAGGTGATACCATCCTCGGGACTTTTGAAGCTCTTATCGATCCAGGCAGGGATATACCTACATTTGTAACACTATTAACAGGTATCAGTAACGAAGATGTAAAAGAGAAGCCAAAATTTGAAGAAGTCGCGACTGATTTTATTGAGTTTATCGGTGACTACTCAATCGTTGGCCAAAACATATCGTTCGATCTTGCTTTTCTGGCTCAAAAAGATATCTACCCCAAAAATTTGGTATATGATACTCGAGATTTATCCCGACTAATTCGCCCAGATGCCACTGACCATGGGCTCGCTGGTCTTGCAAGAGATTTATTGGTAGTCAATGATGATCCACATAGAGCGTTATCTGATGCTGATACAACAAGGAGAGTATTTAATCAGCTTTTTGTTCGATTTTCTGAATTAGAGTCGGATACTAAATATTTATTGAATGGTCTTGCTGAAAAAGGCGGCACAAATTGGCCTATAGGAAGAGTCATAAACGAGGCCTGCAGACTTGTTGATTCTGGAACCGTGACAGTTAGCGATCAAATTAACAAGATTATAGATCGCATTGCGAATAACGCTAAGAATCACCTTGCAAAACCGATCAAACCCCACAATGCTCAAGAAAATATAGATTCTAATACAGCAATTCAACTATCTATGGATTCTCTCAGTGTTATGGAAAACTATGAGGAAAGACCACAGCAAAAAGAATTTGCTGCTGCGGCGTGGAGCTCTTTGACGGAAGGAACGAACCTGTATGCCGAAGCTCCCCCAGGCACTGGCAAATCCATAGCATATTTAATGCCAGCAGTTAGATATGCTATGGAAACTGGAAATCAAGTTGTTATAGCAACTGCAAACAAGAATCTCCAAGAACAGCTAGTAGAAATTGAAATTCCCAAAGTGTTAACTATTCTGGGATTGGAAAGATCAGATCTATCGTATCTAGCTTTAAAAGGGCAGGGCAATTATATTTGCGCGACTAAATTTCAATCTATGATGACTAGATCTGATTTAACAGTTGATGAGATTCAATTTATGTTAAGAATCAATGTATGGTTAACCCGTACTAATCTGGGTGATATGGGTGAATTATATTTAAACAATGCTGAAAGAACTTTTTTAAATCAAATGGCAGTTAACTCCACCGACCATAAACTGAACTGTGCTCTTGAAAAAGATAATAGATGTTTTGTTTCTATCGCTCGTTTGGCTTCAAAAGCGTCAGATGTGGTAGTGACAAACCATGCTCTACTTATAGCTGATTCTAAAGGAGAAAATAGTATATTTAGTGAGTCAAAACATTTAATAATCGATGAAGCACATAATATAGAGCGAGAAGCAACGACTCAATATACTGAGGTGATTACTGAGGGCCAAGTCAAAACCTTTTTTAATTCTTTTGAAGAGAACGGGCGTGTTCTAGCTCTACTTCGACAGAAAGTGGATTCAATCTTGGAGAATCGTGCCGAGGAACAAGCAACAATAAAATTGAAAGATGCTCTTGAGAGCTCAGAATCCGGCTTAAAGGTTAGCGCCCACTTTTTTGAGTCTCTAAGGGCACTTGAATCCTCAATAAGAAAAGCAACAGATGGTGGAGAGAATGTAACTAGAATTCCACAATCTATGGGTGATCATGAATCATGGCCTATAGTAACTGAATCGTTGATGAACCTAAAAGAGACCCTCTTCTCATTTAAACGTATGCTTGAAGATTTAGGTTCACTATTGATTGATGATAATAGTAGTCAAATAGAACTTGTTTTGAGTAACCAAATATCAAGGATAGATGGTTTTCTCGAACGCTTAGAACTGATATTTAATAATGATGGCGAAAATCGCATAACTTGGATTAACCGTAATAATGATAGTGCAATCGGGATGGGCATATATTATGCTCCTTTGGATGTAGCTAAAGTTCTTTACAATGATCTGTTTCATAAACAACAATCGATTATTTTATGTAGTGGGACTATGACTGCTGACAATAGTTTTGAATATATAAAAGGTAGACTTGGACTTGATGAGGCGAAGGAACTAATTTTAGGATCGCCTTTTGAATTAGAATCTGCGATTCAGGTGGTAATCCCTGAAGATATGCCAGCCCCAGATCAGTCGACTTATGACAAGGCCGTAGCGGATCTCATTTCGAACGTATCTAAGAAAGCCGCGGGGGGTGTTTTAGTTCTATTCACATCTCACGGCGCGATTCGGAGGGCATATAACCAGGTAAAAGTAGAATTAAATGAGTTAGATATCAATTTAATGGCGCAGGGAATAGATGGCCCTCCGGACCGTCTGGTTTCAATGATTAAGCAGACACCAAAGAGTGTGATTTTTGGGGCGGCAAGTTTTTGGG
>JAPYRO010000064.1 GCA_029941095.1 Dehalococcoidia bacterium | reverse complement strand
GGTGATCATATATTACCTAAAATAACCCCTAACGTTAGTATTAGAGGCTCAAGAGAATCTGACCCACTGGCAGATTACATAGATTCAATTAACAAGCTTAAAGACCTTGAAGTGGAATGGGTTTTTCCAGCACATGAACATGAATTTCCGGACCTCGGCAAAAGACTAGATGATCTATTAACACATCACGAATCGAGAGTGCAAGAAATTATTGATGCCGTGAAACCTGAAACTCATTCGGCCTATGAGGTCGCGAGTAATGTTTCTTGGAATGTAGGTGATTGGAAGGATATGGACCGGTTTTTAAGACGATCTGCCACAGGAGAAACTCTTTCCCACTTGGAATATCTAAAAAATCAGAAAAAACTATCAAGCGTAAAAGATCCGGATGGAATTGTAAGATGGTCTTATTCGGAGGGTTAAAGAGGCTATTCAGTTATTAAAAAAATTCCAGTTTCCGACATGGATTCACCAACTACCCGATCTGTTATCATCACCTGATCATTAGCTGGAAGAAAACTCATCTTATTTAGCATAGATTCTGCTGGCCCAACTTTCACCTCACCAGTTCGATCGTAGATGGTGGAGCATCGCTGGCAATAGAACCGGCCTGTTTTGGCTAGTAGGTCTTCTGATCTATCTTTTGGGTTCCAAGTTATTGCAGCACCATCATAGGGGCATATATTGGAGACAAAAATAATCCCCTCAAGTATTCTCACTGCATAGATTCCCGAAACGTTATCGATCTTCATTACCGCGCCGGTCTCCAAGCGAGTTAATTCATCTAACGCGACCGTCGTCTTAAAGGTAGTTTTAGGTAGATCGTCACGCTCTTTAATTGGTGGTTGCCGCTTAAGCCACGCTAGCGTTAAAAAACCTTTTCTAGATATGCCCTTGTCATCCGATTCATTTGTCATTTCAATTGATTGCCCTTACGATAGCATTGCTTGGTGTTGCCGAATTGTATTTTGGCACGGTTGGCCCTGTAATCTCAACAGGGATTACAAGAGAAACACTAGGAGGGATCGCATAGTCTGGTCTAGTGCGGCCGCCTGCTAAGCGGCAGACCCTTTAAACGGGTCACATGGGTTCGAATCCCATTCCCTCCGCCACGTAAATAAGGAAATCATAATGGCGAAATATCATATTTGGACCATAGGGTGCCAAATGAACGTTGCAGAATCGGAAAGATTAAGTACAGGCTTAGACCAACTGGGTTACGAGAAAGTTAAGGACGCTGATGACGCAGATATTGTTATTCTGAATAGTTGTGTTGTGAGGCAAGGCGCTGAGGACAAAGTTACCTCTAGGCTTGATTCCTTAAAGGGCCATAAAAGGAAAAACCCTGATGCTACCATCGCTCTTATGGGGTGTATGGTTGGTCCGAGAACAGAAGCGCTTCAAGAGCGATTTCCACATGTAGAATTTTTTATGCGGCCTCAAGAATTTCGATCAATCTTAGAATTTGCTGCCGAGCGCCAGGGCTTATCTTGTGAATCAGATTTAGCTCTTCTGGTACCAGAGGCTCCAAGAGTTAGTACATTTGTCCCGATCATGCAGGGCTGCGATGAATTTTGTACATTCTGTATAGTGCCTTATCGTAGGGGACGTGAGAAGAGCCGAGATCTCCATGAATTGGTCCACGAATGCGAAAATTTGGTTGAAAGAGGGGTGCTGGAAGTCACGCTTCTTGGACAGATCGTCGATAGGTATGGAACGGATTTGGAATTACCAAAAGATCTAGCAGACTTACTTACTGAAGTAGATAGCATTCCAGGTATTGAAAGAATCCGATTTTTAACCTCGCATCCTCGAGATATGAGTCAAAAAATAATCGATGCAGTGGCCTCTTTGGACAAAGTTTGTGAGAATATAAACATACCATTTCAATCTGGTAATGATCAGGTTCTAGATAGAATGAGAAGACCGTATAACATGGCAAATTACTTGAAACTAATAGACGATATTAGATCAACCGTTGACGGAGTTTCCCTAAGTACCGATGTTATCGTGGGTTTTTGTGGTGAGACAGATCAAGAGTTTGAAGATACATTGAACATTTTGAAGGAAGTTGAATTCGACGTAGTGCACACTTCAGTCTATTCGAATCGACCTGGTACCATCGCATCTAGAAAAATGAATGATGACGTTCCGCTAGAAACTAAAATCCTGAGAAAACAAAGGGTTGAAGAGATACAGAAGGCAATATCTTTAAAGCGAAATCAAGAGTACGTTGGAAGATCCTTAGAAATTCTTGTAGAGCGAGAGATTAGAGGAAAATGGGAAGGGCGCTCACGTACTAATAAGCTAGTCCATTTCGAAGATCGACACACTAATTGGTTGGGTAAAATGGTCGACGTAGATATCCTTGACGCAGGGAACTGGTCGCTTGGTGGGTCTTTACCGGGTAAGGATCTGATTGACTCTACTGCTAGGAAAGAAATCAACGTTACGAATGTTAGCGGAATTTCTTAGCCGCCACTTTTTTGGCGTGACTTATTTTGATTGACTTGAGAGCCACCTAAAAACGTTTCCTTGTACAGAGCTTCCCGAAATATCAAATTATAAATTAGCGTGAATCGGATAGTCCAAGGGCATCTAAGGCCTTTATCGCCCATGCTCTTAAAATGTCATCCACATCATGACCACATCTTGGGCATTCTTGGTCTCCAAATCGGAGCCGTGTTTTACACTCTGGGCAATTAGGAATCATATCTAGTGCATCGAGCAATGTTTTTATTTGATTTTCCTGTGAATCCATAGTCGGTAATTGGTACCCCTGCCGGGACTTGAACCCGGGCCCCCAGCTCCGGAGGCTGGTGCTCTATCCACTGAGCTACAGGGGCAAATTTTTCCCCTTTCGCAAATTTTGTTTTAGTCAATAACTATTCTGCTGGACTCGCTGATTCTGACACTGGCTCCTTGAAAACCTTTACTAAGAATATCGGAGCGAAAACGGTGGTAGCGACTGTCATTAGAATTGCTACTCCAAATAATTCTGCACCAATAATCCCTTTTTCCATTCCAATGCCGGCTACGATTAATCCGACTTCTGCCCTCGGGGTCATCCCAATCCCAATCCCAAGCGCTGATCTAGGCTTAAATCCGACCAGTAGTGCTGGTAATCCCGCCCCTAATAATTTACCTATAATTGCCAGAGCTACTATTATTAACCCGAAGCCAATTGTTCCAAGCATTAGGGGTACGTCTACCATCATCCCCATTACTGCAAAAAATACTGGGACGAAAGCATCATACACACCATTTAATGGTCTTTCTAATATTTCGTGCATGTTCGTCTGAGAAAGAGCAAGGCCAACTGAGTAGGCTCCGATAATCATTGCAAGGCCAAACATTTCTGCAACAGCAGCAGCAATAAAAGCTAAAGCTAAACTCATAGCTATTGCAGCTCCTTGAATCCGTAGAGAATTTATACCTCTTACGATGTATTTGCTGAGCGCAATCCCTCCAATTGTGAGAAACAGCCAAAATCCTACGGCCTTACCCCCAACAACAGCGACGCTTGCTAGATCTACTGATCCGGCCAACGCCAACCCTGAAACCATCGCAAGAACTATAATCCCTATGACGTCGTCTACTACAGCTGCTCCTATTATTGTGACTCCTTCGGAAGAATCTAGTTGATCTATTTCGTCTAAAACCCTAGCTGTAACGCCTACGGAGGTTGCTGTCATAATCGTTCCCATGAAGAGTGCAGCATAATCGAAAGGTCCTTCTACAGACTCTAAGAGCATAAATGTTGCTACATCTCCCAAAATAAAAGGAACTACTACTCCCCCGATTGCTACAGCAGTCGCTTGCGGCGCGTAGTGGAGAAATTTTTTGAGGTCTGTGTGAAGGCCTACTTCAAATAGCAGTATCACTGCAGCAATTTGAGCAAACGAATATAATGCGGTCGATACTGGTATGACACCTTGTGGTTCTCCAAAAATCGGACCTAAAAAAGGAAATGAAAGCTGCCCTAGAGCGTAGGGCCCGATAATTATTCCAGCTGCTAACTCACCCAACACGGATGGTTGTTTCAGTACTCTTTCTACGAATTCCCCAGATAGTTTAGCGGCTATTAATATGATCCCCAGCTGGAACGCAAGCTGAGTAACTTCATGAGTCAGATTCTCTTCCAATTTGGGATTCCCTTATCGCAATTTTTTGTAACTCAAGATAGATTATATGGAATACCATCTAATGTACATAGAGATTTTCGTTTGATTAGGAAGGGCCATTTGGAAGATAAAGCAAGGTCGAAAGTAGAATGGGTTTGATTTTCTTACTGAGGTGCTAGAAAATGTATAATCTATGAAGGTGGAGTTATGCCAATTTATGAATATAGCTGTGAAGATTGTTTAGAGCAGACATCGATACTTTTTAAATCGATTGATGATAACAAGACCCCTATTTGTCGCACCTGTCGTGGTGATAACATGACACGAATGATCTCGAGTGTAGCTGTCTTGCATTCTTCCCAAGATTTGCACCGACAGTTTGATTCTATGGCGAACTATAGAGATTCAATTGATGATAAAGATCCTTTCGATGGAAAAGGTGATTATCTTACGGAAAACTTATGACTGGAAAGAGGAGGTAAGATGCCGATTTACGAATATACATGCAACGAGTGCGGGAAACTTTCTAGCAAATTTTTTAAAGTTATTCCCGATAAGGAACCAGAAGGGCAGACGTGTGCTCATTGTGGTTCAGTCGAGATTTCTAAAAAATTACCGAAAATAGCCTATATTCGCTCTCAATCGACTAGGCATGAGGCATCTGGCGATCCCGATGCTCCTGGAGCCGATTATTGGCGTGACCCTTCTAATATTGGTCGCTGGGCAGAGAAACGTCTTGAAGAGAATGGTATAGATATGCCAGAGAGCGTTAAAGAAATGATTGGGCAGGCAAGAGAAGGAGAAGTTGACCAAATACTTGATAAACGGGGTTTGGACTAAATAATCTGGAGTAGATGTGACTGGAAAACCGAACGAATATCTTGATAACTTTAACCCTATCGTTTCTTTAGCAAAGCGCAGGGGCTTTATTTTCCAAGCTAGTGAAATATATGGAGGGGTTGGTTCTACGTGGGATTATGGTCCCCTTGGCGTCGAACTGAAACGAAATATAAAAGAAGCTTGGTGGAATTCGATGGTACATTCTCGCGATGATATCGTTGGACTTGATAGTGCTATAATTCAAAACCCTAAAGTTTGGGAGGCAAGTGGGCATATTGAAGGCTTTAGCGATCCTCTTGTTGAGTGTAAAGATTGCCACCAACGTTTTCGCGCTGACCATGTCGATTTAGATCAATGTCCGTCGTGTGGAGCAAAAGGGCGATTTACGCCTCCACGCCAATTCAATTTGATGTTTAAAACATTTTTGGGCCCGGTTGAAAACGAAAGTAATATAGCGTATCTCCGACCCGAAACAGCGCAAGGAATTTTCACTAATTTTGAGAACGTAAGAGTTTCAAGTAGAAAAAAACTTCCGTTCGGTATAGCTCAAATCGGTAAGTCATTCCGGAACGAAATAACACCAGGAAATTTTATTTTTCGTACAAGAGAGTTCGAGCAGATGGAGATGGAATATTTTGTCAACCCAGATCAGGGCTCGGAATCACTTGAGTACTGGAAGAACGAGCGATTGGCCTGGTACATTGATCTTGGAATGCTTCCAGAACGCCTTAGATTACGCGAACATGAGGGAGATGAGCTAGCACACTATGCCAAAGCCGTTTTCGATATAGAATATTTGTTTCCCATGGGATGGTCTGAATTAGAAGGAATAGCTTACAGAGGTGATTTTGATTTAAGGCAACATCAAGAGCACTCCGGAAAGAAACTCGAATATTTTGACAACGAAACTGATAGTCGATTTATCCCCCATGTTGTAGAACCAGCGAGCGGGGTTGATAGAAGTTTGTTAGCTTTCTTGGTCGATGCTTACGAAGAAGAAGAAGTGAATGATCAGAAACGTGTCTTTTTGAAATTAGATCCGCGGTTGGCTCCCTTCAAAGTTGCAGTTCTCCCTCTATCTAAAAATAGCGATCTTATTGGGAAGGCAAGAATTGTTTATGATTTGATCAAGGCCGATCGACTAACCGATTTTGATGATACGCAATCAATAGGGAAAAGATATAGAAGGCAAGATGAAATAGGGACTCCGGTATGCGTAACTATAGACTTCGACACAGTAGAGAAAGATGACTCTGTTACGTTAAGAGATAGAGATACTATGGAGCAAATCCGAGTTCCTATCGCTGATTTACGTAGCGAATTGGCTAACCGATTTTAACTCAAATGATGATCAATTGTCTGACAAATAAGTAATAAAAATTATTCATTTTGCTGACCTAGCCACTCTTTTCCACCGTCCCAAATCTCTCTTTTCCAAACAGGGGCCAGAGCTTTTACCTTCTCTACAGCGTCTCTACATGCCTCAAAAGCCGCTGCCCTATGGGGAGCTCCTACTGCTATCACCATAGAAACCTCTGATATTTCAAGGTGTCCGGTTCGGTGCCACAGTACTATGCTTGAAATATCATAATCGGCACAAGCATCCTTTCCAATTTTCTCCAAAATTTTTTCTGCCATATCGGGGTAGGCTTCATATTCAAGAAATAAAACATCACGCCCTAAATTATTGTTTCGAACCACTCCAGAAAAAGTAATTTCCGCTCCGTTTTGATCAGACCGAACTAATTCTATGGCTTTTTCCAGTACGAGGGGGTCGTTAGTAATTCTTACATCAATCACTACCGTGCACCTCCACTTACAGGG
>JAPYRO010000063.1 GCA_029941095.1 Dehalococcoidia bacterium | reverse complement strand
GCCTCTGTTGGTGATTATGATCTTATTAAGAGCGTGCTGAGTGAGGAAGGATTAAATATTACCTTTAGCCGTGTAGCTATGCGACCTGGGAAACCACTAATTTTTGGACAGATCCACGGGAAGCCAATGCTTGGCTTGCCAGGTAATCCCGTCTCTGCGGGTGTAACGGCTCTTTTGTTTCTCAAACCAGCAATTGATCTGATGCTAGGCCGTCCGAACCAAAACGAACCTAAGGAGACAGCGGTTTTGGGACTTGATTTGGAGAGTAATGATCAACGTCAAGATTATCTGCGTTCAACTCTGGTGCGGGAGAACAATGGAGAATTACATGTAATGCCATTTGAAAGACAAGATAGTTCTATGCTAGCTATTTTTACCGATGCTGATTGCCTTGTTGTTCGCAAACCTTTTGCTCAACCCGCTTTAAAGGGTGAACGTGTGCCAATCATACGTTTGGATCCAAATGCATAAAACCCTCCCCCATTAATGGTGAAATAGCTATTCCGTTTGAGAATTATTGTCTAATAGTCGTTTAGACTTTTTTTTATTTATAACCAACCACAATAAATCTGATCATAAATTTTATTGTCTGGCAGATTGGTAAATTGCAAGGTTATATTCGACGATTTACTAAATCGTGAGTGGTAACCCCAGTAGAAGGCAAACTCGCGCTTTCAGAAACAAGCTTTAGGTTTATGTCAAATACGGAAATTAGTAGTCGATATTTAATTTAAAACGTCCTCTTTACTAAGTACGGTATAGAAGAAATGCCATTATTTTAATTCCTATTGGTTAATTTCTAAGTGCTGCGCCTTATATGCTTAGGGTATCCGTTGTTATTAAATCATTATTATTGACACATAACGGGAACTAAAGTAGAACAATCGAGAACAAAATTTACTTCGATAGAAGAACATTATTGAATTCATAGGTTAAGCTTAATTTCAATAAGAAAAGTACTATTATCTAATATCTGATCAAATGTGGCTTATTAAACCTAAAAATGCAGATGATTAATGGGATAAAAATGTAATAAATAGTTGGGAATTAGCATGCTAACTAAAAAGCAGTATCAATTACTGATGTTCATTGATAGTCGTCTTAAAGTGGTTGGAATTTCTCCGTCTTTCGAAGAAATGAAGGTGGCACTAAATTTAAAATCAAAGTCTGGGATACACCGATTAATTACGGGTCTTGAAGAACGCGGGTTTATCCGTCGATTACCTTACAGAGCTCGTGCGCTTGAGGTGCTTAAACTTCCTGAAAATACTTCAAATTTCGGCCAAGATGTGGTTACACAATTAAATGTCTTTAGTGAAGCGAAGTTCAATAAACACTATACTACTGAGACTGGAGTAGTTGATCTTCCCCTTTATGGAAAAATAGCTGCAGGTACACCTGTTGAGGCGCTAAGGGATCCCAGTCAAACCATCGGAGTGCCAGCGTTTATGCTAGGTAAGGGGGAACACTACACGCTAGAGATAGATGGAGAGTCTATGATTGATGCTGGCATAAATGACGGTGATACGGTCGTGATTGAACGGTGTGATGTTGCTGAATCGGGTGCCATAGTAGTCGCGTTGGTTGACCAAACCGAGGTGACGCTGAAACGCTTACGTAGGAAGGGAGCTTCGATTGCTTTGGAGCCTGCAAATAAGAACTATGACACGCGGATTTTCGGTCCGGATAGGGTCGACATTCAAGGCCGCCTGGTCGGGTTACTAAGGCGGTACTAACAACCGTAGCAATAGAAATGATAGAAGTTTGTTACAGTTAACATAACAGAATATGTAAATGTACGTGTTTATACACGTTCGAGAGATTCTAAAATACCAGTAGTATAATATTATATGGATTCTGAGCTAGAGGATGATTGAAAATAGAACGGCTTTGACAAAGTGTAAAAATCAGGGCAGAGCAATAACAATAGAATTCCTAATTGGAATCATTGCAGGCTAAATATAGACGTCTGATGCAAGATTTCTAACCCTCTAACTATTTCAGCATGGGAAAATGCATTAAGCTAGATCCAAAACATAATTCGTAGAGCATTTGGGTTGCGTGACTTCTGCATTTTCACAGTTTAAAATATCTTCAAAATAGAATAACTCAATTATTACAAAGAGTTGATATTGGAATCTGGAGTTATCACTCGTTTTGCCCCCTCCCCAACCGGATATTTACATATTGGGGGTGCAAGAACGGCACTTTTTAATTTTCTTTATGCCCGGCATACAGGTGGTAAGTTTTTTTTACGGATCGAAGATACCGATCTAAAACGATCAACAAAAGAGGCTGTTGATGCCATTTTGGAAGGCTTAGATTGGCTAGGATTGTATTGGGATGAAGAACCAATTTCTCAGGCCTCCCGTCGCCATCACCACGTAGCACTGGTAAAACAACTAATAGAAGAGAGTAAAGCATACTACTGTTATTGTTCGCCTGAAGAACTCGCAGACATGAGAAACTTGGCAAAAGCGAAAGGTAAATCAAAGTTTTATGATGGTCGCTGGCGGGATCGCGACCCAGCAGATGGTCCGAGTGGTGTTAAACCAGTGATAAGGTTAAAATCTCCGTTGGATGGCGAAACTGCTGTCTCAGATTTAATACAAGGAGATGTTAGTGTTTCAAATGATGAAATGGATGACATGATTCTGCTTCGGGCAGATGGTTCACCCACGTATATGCTGGCAGTTGTAGTCGACGATCATGACATGAATATCAGCCACGTAATTAGAGGCGATGATCACTTAACAAACACATTTAGGCAGTTACAAATATATAAAGCTTTTGGTTGGGATCAGCCGACTTTCGCGCATATGCCCCTTTTGCATGGATTAGATGGAACAAAATTGTCAAAACGTCATGGTGCCCTAGGGCTAGGGGAGTATCGAAAAATGGGAATACTCCCTGAGGCCATGAATAATTATTTATTGCGCCAGGCTTGGGCACATGGAGACGATGAGATAATTTCCCTTGAACAGGCAATTGAGTGGTTTGACATAAAGGATGTGGGCCGTTCTCCTTCAAATTTTGACCTTAGCAAACTCATAAGTCTGAATAGTCATTATCTTCGGGAAGCAGATGACGGGTATTTGGTGACATTAATAACACCAATTCTTATTGAAAACTTGCATGGTAAACTTGATAATCGCGCCTTTGATCGAATAAAAAGTGGAATGTCCGGTTTAAAGGAAAGGGCAAAAAATATTGACGAACTTGCTAAAAATGCAGAGTTTTATGCTTGCCAACGTCCCATCACAGTAAATGATAAAGCGTTAAAGGCGCTAGATGCATCAGGTAAGAGCCATCTCAATAATCTTCAGATTCAACTTGGTTCTATTGAAGATTGGTCAAGTCTTTCGCTGAATGATGCCATTGTCAAATATGCCAAGAAAAAAGATATCAAACTTGGGGTTATAGCCCAACCATTACGAGCTGCATTAACTGGTAATACGGTTTCTCCTGGAATATTTGAAATCCTTGCAGTTCTCGGGAAAGAGCAGTCGTTAGCTCGCATAAACGATGTGTTAACCTGATCACGAGTGAGTTAGAATTTACCTTGCTAGAAGAGGATAGAACCTTAGATAAGAAAGGACACTTGGGGGTGGATTAAGATGAATTCAAAATCTAACAAAAATACTTTCACGCTTACTGATAATTCCACTGGAGAACAAATTGAATTACCAGTAATGGAAGGGACCGTTGGTCCTAGGGTAATTGATGTAAGGCGTCTTTATGCAGAAACAGGGTGTTTCACATATGACCCTGGCTACACTTCGACCGGAAGTTGTGAATCTCGTATAACTTACATTGATGGCGAGGAAGGGGTTCTACTTTATCGCGGATACCCAATCCAAGAGTTAGCAACAAATTGCGATTATCCCGAGGTCTGTTATCTCCTGTTATATGGTGATTTACCTACGCAGAAACAACAGTCAAAGTTTGAACATGATATCACCTATCATACAATGCTGCACGAACAGCTAAATACCTTTTATAGGGGCTTTCGCCGAGACTCTCATCCGATGGCAATCATGTGCGGCGTTGTTGGCGCGCTCTCAGCTTTTTATCATGATAGTCTTGATATCAGCGATCCTCAGCATCGTATGGTTGCGTCTTATCGCATGATAGCGAAAATACCTACCATTGCCGCACAGGCTTACAAGTATTCAATTGGTCAAGCATTTGTTTATCCTAGGAACGATCTAAAATATTCTGAAAACTTCTTGCATATGATGTTTGCACATCCGGCAGAAGATTATCAGGCCAACCCGATTCTAGCCCGAGCAATGGACCGAATACTTATACTTCATGCAGATCATGAGCAAAATGCGTCAACTTCGACTGTTCGTTTAGCTGGGTCTAGTGGCGCTAACCCGTTTGCTTGTATCGCTGCGGGAATAGCCTCACTTTGGGGCCCCGCGCACGGTGGCGCAAATGAGGCGGTCCTAAACATGCTTGAAGAAATTGGTGATGTGGGGAATATTTCTAAATTCATTAAAATGGCAAAAGATAAGGATGATCCCTTCCGGCTTATGGGATTTGGCCATCGTGTTTATAAAAATTTTGACCCTCGGGCCCGTGTTATGCAGGAAACCTGTCATGAAGTGCTGGATGAATTAGGAATTAATGATGAACCGCTATTGGATTTAGCAATGGGACTGGAAAGAATTGCACTTGAGGATGAATATTTTGTAGAAAAAAAATTATATCCGAATGTAGACTTCTATTCAGGTATTATTTTTAAAGCTCTCGGTATCCCAGCGAGTATGTTTACAGTACTGTTTGCTGTGGCGAGGACTGTGGGCTGGATTGCTCAATGGAATGAAATGATTGAGGATCCAAGTCAACGTATAGGTAGACCCCGGCAGCTATACACCGGCGAAAACAAAAGAAAATTTAAAGAATTGAAAGACCGAAACTAGAAAGGGAAGGTTTAAAACCCTCTTAGTCCAAAAAGAAGTGTAATATTTATTATTTGCTACTAATCTCTTTGTACTAACTCAATTTTGTAACCATCAGGGTCCTCTATAAAGGCAATGATCCGGGTTCCCCCTTTCATGGGACCCGCTGGACGTGGAACTGGTATTCCTTCTTTTTCCATCGCATCACAGACTGCATAGGCATTAGGAACTGCAACTGCTAGGTGTCCAAACGCATCACCCATTGCATAAGGATCTTTTTGATCCCAATTATGTGTAAGTTCAACAACAGTATCAGTTTTTTCATTTCCGTAACCGACGAAGGCGAGTGTAAATCTCCCTTGTTCATAATCTTTACGGCGCAAAACTTTCATTCCGAGATGACGTGTATAAAAGTCTATCGATTTATCTAAGTCAGTGACTCGTATCATCGTATGTAAAAGACGAAAATCATCAGTAGTTATAGGCATTTCTATAGTTACCATTTAATTGGCGCGATGATTAAAATACACTTTTCTTAGCGATGACTTCAAGTATAGCTTGCGCCGCTCGCTCGCTAGGAAAGTTACCGCCAACCTTCATCAGGTCTAGCGCCGCTTTAAAATGTTTTCGTTGTTTTGATCGGAATTCTGTATCGTTCAATGCTTTCACTAAATGGGGTAAAATTAAGTTTGGTTTGCAATTTTCCAGAATCAATTCTGGAACAACCTCTTTATCTAATAAGATATTAATTAAGTTAACGTATTTTAGCTTAATGAAAGTTCTGGCAATAATTCTAGATAAAAATGACATTTTATAGATAGTGACATACGGTATGTCAGCTAACGCCAATTCGAGAGCAACGGTGCCTGAACAAGCGAGAGCGACGTTGCTGGCAGCGAAGGCGTTAGATTTGCTATCATGTTCGCCTTCCGTGAAGGTTATTCTGTATGGCCATGTCTGAACCACTGACCTTACATAGGTTGCAACATCATCAGCTAGCGGCAAAACGACTTCAAAAATGGTATTTTTTTTTGAAAGCAAGTCCAACGTGTGTTCGATTATGGGAAGGTGTTTTGAAACTTCCACTAATCGGCTACCTGGTAAAATACATATTAATTTTATATCCGACGGTATACCGTTATTAGTCCGAAATCCGATACCATCTCCCCTCACCGCCCCGCTCTGAACTATTGGGTGGCCAACAAATACACTGTCTAATCCAACATCTTCAAAATATTGTGTTTCAAATTGGAATAGTGTCAAAATACGATCTAGGTATCGGCTCATTCTGATAGCTCGCCACGATTTCCACGCCCATACAGACGGAGCGACATAGTGGATTAGCCGTGTGTCGGGATTACACCGTTTTAACTTACTTGCAACACGGAGGCAAAAACCAGGAGCATCTATTGTTACAACGGCATCAGGCTTCCTCAATGTTATATTTTTTTTTGTTTCTTTAATGCGGCTCAAAATTCGTGGAATGTAAGGTAGTATTTCAGAAATTCCCATGATAGACAGATCACTAATTGGAAAGAAGCTATTCAAGCCTTGCTCCTTCATTTTTTTCCCACCTATACCGGAAAACTCAATCGGTAAATAAGAAAGTTTGTTGAGAGCAGTCATGAGCTGTCCCCCAAGCATATCTCCTGACGTTTCACCTGCAATCAGGCAAATTTTTAAAGGTTTTTCCTGATAGTGATCATTGCTCATTATTAAGTTTTGTTCCTATAACAAACAGGCCAGATTGATCAGCCATTTTTGTTACTTTCACACGATCTACCACTAAAGTTTGTCCTGTTTCGACAACAATTCCGGAGAAACCGCATTCAGCAGCTAGTTGGACAGTCCGGGCACCAATCGTCGGAAGGTCAACTCTCCGATCCTGACCAGGTTTTTTAATTTTTATTAAGATAGGTTTCCCATGATCAGAAACTGTATTGCGACAGCGCTTTATAAGTTCATCGGTACCACTATTATTTTCAGTTCCAATTATTATATCGTTCTGAATTACAATGGCTTGTCCGGTATCTTGCTGGCCAATTATTTGAGCTTGAAGAATACCGGATTGGATAAA
>JAPYRO010000062.1 GCA_029941095.1 Dehalococcoidia bacterium | reverse complement strand
GGGTTCGGATTAGTTTGAATATAATGTGGAACATGCCCCCAGAAACCCGTATGGTCTATTCCTCGATCTTTCGCAATTTGGATAATTGCTGATGATATTCCTGTAGGTCCTTCGTAAGTTCCGCCGCTAACGATTCCCATTCTTTCCATAATTTCAAGAGTTTGCTTTGATGTAGAGGAGCCATTTACTTGTGCTTTTCTAGTGTGTGGAACTGCATTTAGCAGGGCTCCAAAAGTAATGATCTGTTTAACTCCGCATAGCTCTGCAATATCCAAAAAGGAATTTGAAAAAGTCCCCCATTTCAAATTCGGCTCAGTCCCAACAAAAAGGAGCAAAGGTATATTTCCTTCGGAGCTTTCTGAAAAGTAAAATTCATTTTTGGGCCACGACAAACTTCTTATGCCTTGGTTTCCAACTTTTACGATAGGGCGGTTCTGTGTGAAATCGAAAAAATCCTCCGGTTCGTATTCTGCAATTAATTTCGCCTTGCGGGCTCGGATCAAGTACCTAATTGCACCTGTTGCTGCGTCACCAGCATCGGACCATCCAGAAAAAGCAGTAATAAGGGTACCAACGTTTTCGGGCAGTTTTCCAATTGTACGAATATGATTCACAGATACTTCCTTAAAGGTTATATTTAATCCATTACAACGTAAGTGTACATGTAATCTAAAAAGCTTGCAGCTGGTTTGATCAGTTTCAATCGGCAAAGTTAGGGTTTATATTTTTTATGATTAGTGAAATTGTTTTGGCTGAGCCACGTGGTTTTTGCGCGGGGGTTATACGAGCAATTGAGGCTGTTGAAGAGGCTTTGATATTATATGGTGCGCCAATTTATGTTAGAAAACAAATCGTCCACAATCCTTTTGTTGTTAAAGAACTTGAACAGAAAGGGGCGATATTTGTAGAGGAAGTCACGTTCGTCCCAGAAGGTGCCAGAGTTATTTTTAGTGCTCACGGTATTGCTCCAACGGTTAAAGCGATGGCAGCTAAGCGTTCCTTAAATTTTATAGACGCAACGTGCCCATTGGTAACTAAAGTCCATATCGAAGCCCTAAAGTATGTATCGAAAGGAAACACTGTAATTCTTATAGGACATGAAGGCCATGATGAAGTGATTGGTACCATGGGAGAGGCACCAGAAAATATGATCCTAGTTGGTACTATCGACGAAGCTCTTAACGTAGAGATTTCTGACCCCACCAAAGTGGCTGTGATCAGTCAAACTACTTTAAGTGTGGATGATACCAAAGATATACTCAAAGTATTGAAAAATCGATTTCCTGATATGATTACTCCATCCACATCTGATATTTGCTTTGCTACTCAAAACAGACAAGATGCAGTTAAGTTACTCACAACGCAGGTTGACTTGATACTCGTTTTGGGCGCAGAAAATAGTTCGAATTCGCAACGTCTCCGAGAGGTAGCAAGCATTTTGGGTACCCCTTCTTATTTGATAACCAATATTTCAGAATTAAAAAACGAATGGCTAGATGGAGTACGCACAGTTGGAATAACTTCTGGGGCGTCTACTCCAGAGACACTTGTTGAAGAGGTAGTGTCGTTTTTTGAAGAGCTCTACAATCCTAGATTTAGAAGTTTGAAAGCAGTTGATGAAGATGTAGAGTTTTCGTTACCTCCTGAGATAGTTGAAATAAAAAAGTTGCGGCACGCAGCAGAGAAATAACTGTATTTAAAAGAATAAGCGTAGGCTCAGATTGGATGATGGGACTGAGCCTACGCCTATATGGGGGGTAGGGAAAATGGGAGGATGTTTATCTATTAATTAACGAACCACCCTTCCTTTTCTCCTTAAGAAAGGAGGTAAGTCAAAGTCACCGTCACCTAGTGCCTGCTGCAATATTTCATCGACAACAGTTTCTTCACTTGGCGTATTGGACTCGTACCCGGTTGCAATAAGGGTTAGCTTTATATCTTTATCCGCTTTTTTATCAGGAACCACTCCAAATATGATATTTGCATCGGGATCTACAGAATCGGCAATAACAGCCGCTGCGTCGTGAATTTCCGAAAGAGCTAAGTCTGATCCTGCAGTTATGCTAAATAATACTCCAGTAGCCCCAGTTATATCGATATCTAGTAATGGATTTTCGATCGCCGCTCGTGCAGCATCGACCGCTCTCGTAGTTCCTCTGCCTTCTCCAATGGCCATGATAGACTGTCCTGAATTAGCCATTACACTTCTAATGTCCGCGAAATCCAGATTGATTTCCCCAGGAACTGTTACTAATTGTGAAATCGCATGGACCCCGTTTCTTAAAATATCATCTGCTAATCCAAAAGCCTCTTTCCAAGATGCTTCTATTCCAGCTACTTCTAAAAGTTTTTCATTTGGGATTACTATCAAACTATCAACCGCGTCATGCATCCTGGCTATTCCTTCTTCTGCCTGCCTCGCCCTTCTTTGCCCTTCAAATGCAAACGGTTTGGTTACTATCCCAATGGTCAGAGCTCCAGTTTCTTTAGCGATCTGGGCAATGGTAGGTGCAGCTCCTGTTCCGGTTCCGCCACCCATTCCTGCAGCTATAAAAACCATATCCGAACCTTTAACTACCTCGTAAATATCCTCGCGGCTTTCTTCTGCAGCTTGGTTACCGATTTCGGGATCCCCTCCTGCACCTAAACCTCTTGTAAGTTGATCACCTATTCTGAGTTTGGTGGGCGCTGCGGTTTTTATTAGTGCTTGAGCATCGGTGTTTACCGCGATATATTCAACGCTAGGGGATGCATCGGCTGCCATTCTAGATACGGCGTTACTACCGCCGCCTCCGACCCCAAATGCCTTAATGGATACTAAATTTTCGATATCTTTTTCAGTAGTCATATTATTCTCCTTTTTGATAACCAGCTATTTATTAAAATTCTTCATATTTGCAGAGTACTATTTTGTTAAAGCGACCTCCCCTTGGGTTTTGTTATTTGAATTCACAAGGGTAGTGGAGTTATTAGATTTATTTGTAGAAAGATATTTTTTCATGTTTTCCAATTGACCTATTAATTTTGTAAGAAGAACCGGGTTTTTGGAGCTGATTCTATTGCTCGACCAAAGTAATCCCCCCACACTCGGGACCCAACAAGGGTTATTCAAATTATCTGATATTCGCTCCGCGCCTCGTGGACTTGCTACTCTTACCGGGCAGTTAAATTTTTGTTTAATCATTTCAGCAAGGCCTTTAAGGTCACTTGAACCGCCCGTAAGCACTATTCCGCCAGCGGGAAAATCTCCATATCCAGATTTATCCATATAATTTTCAGCCATACCGATGATCTCTTTAGATCTTTCTTTTAATAATTCGATCATCTGTACCCTATTGATTAAAAGAGGCTCGTCTTTTTCTCTTTCGATCGAAATCTCAGCAGAACCTACATCTAATATAGTTGTTCCAAATTCTAATTTAATCTTTTCTGCGGCTTCCGTGGTTATCTCGAGCCCTAAACTTAAGTCATTGGTTAAGTGGTATCCTCCTCCAGGTATTACTCCCGTATCTAACATTCGGTCACCTTTAACCAAAGTTAGAGTTGACACCTTACTACCAATGTCGAATAGGATTGCCCCTAACTTGCGCTCTCCTTCAGTGAGCCCACCTAGCGTTCCCGCTCTTTGATTGGGAACTAAATCAATTTTTCCTATACCAAGTGAATCAAATATTCGGGTAAGTTCTATTTTTACATCTATATCAATAGAGATAAGAGACACAAAAACCGACATTTCCCTTCCGAATACACCGATTGGTGGATCAACAAAATATTTTCCATCAAGTTCATATAAAGTTTTCTCTAGATCTAAAGGTTCAGTTGATGTTTGGATGGGTTCTTCATAAACCACATTGGATAGAGCTTTAGCTAAATCATTATCTCTAATCCCTCTTCTTCTACCCCCGATTCTCCTTACTCCCTGGCCATTTATATGTTGAGTTAACCTGGAGGGAACAATCACGGTGGCTTCAGATATCGGGTAACCTATTTGGGATTCAGCTATTCTTACACATTTTGACAATGCATTAGATAAAGCAACTTTGTCTGAAATCGCCCCACCTTCGATTCCCGAAGATTCGACTTCAGCGCTAGCTACGACTCTTAATGAACCATCGCTCTGACGGCCTATAATGGCCCTAATGTGAGATTCTCCTAAATCAAAGGATACTTTTAGTCCTTCCATTCGACCCATGCTACCTTTCTTATGATTTCCGTGATTGTTTTTTATGCGGCTTCCCCAGGTAATTTTTCAGCTATTCTTAGCTTTGCTGACCTACTAGCTGGATTTTGAGATATTTCATCTAAAGAAGGAGTTATGACTCCCTTACGTATTAATTTGACGGATGCCTTATGATTGCAATTACATTCGATTTGAATCGTAGGGCATATACAATCTGTAGTTTCTGTTTTGAAAAACTGTTTTACTATTCGATCTTCAAGAGACTGGTAACCTATCACCAATAATTTTCCACCTGGCTTTAGTAGATCCAAAGCTTGAGGTAAAGCCAGTTCAAGAGATTGTAGATCGGCATTTACAACAATTCGCAGGCCCATAAAAACCTTGGTTGCGGGATGTATGCGAGAAGAATTTCTTTTACCAACTGCAATTTCAACAGAGTCTATAAGATCTAGAGTGGTTACAAGAGGGCGGTTTGCAATTATCGCTTTCGCAATATTTTTCGCAGCCCACCTTTCTTCCTCTGCATAAGTTATCAACATATCTATTAATTCATCTTGAGGTAACTCGTTCAAAATATCAGCTGCGGTTATCAATTGTTCAGGGTCATAGCGCATGTCGAGAGGCTGATTCTGTTGGAAAGTAAAACCTCTTTGTTCAAACTGTAGCTGCCTGGATGACAACCCAAGATCTAATATGATTCCGTCCACAGAATCAAATTGTTCGTTCTTTGCAATATCAGTTAATTCGGAAAAATTTCCTTGTACTAATTTATATTCGGCATTAACAGTAGATTCCTTCAACCTCTGCGCAGCTACTGGTAGCATTTGAGGATCAGCCTCAAGTGCTAGTACGCTCCCACCTTTTTGTATGATTGCTTGAGACAGCCCACCTTCACCTAAAGTGCAGTCTATATATTTTTTACCCTTAGATGGCTCTATAAACCCTATAACTTCCTTAAGTAATGCTGGGATATGGAAAATATGTGTTTCGGCTACCATACTGCCCCCTTCGAGGTACGCTACCTTCATTTATATCTAAATAACCCGTTCCATTCCTTAATTTTTTATGCCCTCTTCCTTTTTCAAGGAGATAACATATGATCCCACCGAAAAAAGGTAGTTTCAAAAAATTGTCCTCGGGCTAATATCATTCTTTTTGAATTAATCCTTGCGGTGAAAACAGATGTCCATTTGACGAAAACCTTACGAAAAAGTAATCTTGATTTGTCGGATCTACCAACGGAGGACTTATGTATTTAAACATCGGGCCCAAGAAGGCTCCCCCATATGCATCTCATAAAAGCTGGGAAACTTTTTTGGACCGGATCCGTTCAGATGTGATGCCTTTGCCTCAAAGATTAGACAAATCAGTATGGGGAAGAATGAATTTTTCAGGCAGTACAGAGTCTGCCCTTAAAGGGGCTCTAGTATTTCTGAATTTAGCTACCCCTAACATTTATGAACCCACAGATGAATTTATAACGTTAATGGAGTCGGATAATGATCAAGAACGCAGACGATTCATGTCCAGAATTATTCTGCATGCGTACTCGGATCTTATCGACGGAATTGAATTGGCAAGATCTACAAGAGGGGATGTTTTAGATGCCTTTAAGAGCGCAGGGTCTGGGCCTGAAACAGCGGAAAAAGCGGTGAGTTTCTTTGTAGGACTTGCTTTAGACGCTGAAATCCCTCTCCACACGCAACTTTCCACGAAACCGAAAACCGCAAGACGCCGAAAAAAGTTTTCGGGGAGGAAAGGACAAAATCAATTAGCGGGCGAAAATTTAAAGACGGATATACTGGCGCAGTTTGGCTCTTTGGGAGTAGATGGGCTAAATCGGCTTCAAGGTATTCACCCTGCTATCATAGGTTTATTGGGCGAGCTACCAGATCCAGATGATTCATGGAGCCAAGAAGCTATGGTATCGTTTCTTAAGGCGTTTGAAGCGGTGGTGAGACTTGTATATGAACCCGATACTAATAGTGAAGCCCGTGACGGTTCCTATGGCCCCAGTAAAGATGATCCTTTGGATGAAGAGTAAATTTTGTAGCGACTAGTTGTGATAAAATTTTTGCAAAGGTGGATGATATGCCTGATTTTCCTGTAGCTCTACTTACGCTAAGTGATTCGAGATCTAAAGAGGGGGGCCAAGACTTGAGTGGTGATGTGCTTAGGGAAATGGTCGAATCGATTGGGGGAAATATTTTGGAAGCCAAAATCATCTCGGATGATTCGGAAGCTATTTCTACACAATTGAAATCTTGGGCTGATTCTGGTTCCGTTGCTTTGATTCTTACTACAGGGGGTACTGGAGTAGGCCCTAGAGATAACACTCCAGAAGCGACCTTAAAAGTGGTAGAGCGAACCGTTCCTGGCATTGTTGAGCACATGCGCAGACAAACTTATGGCTCTACGCCAAATGCTATTTTATCTCGGCAAGTTGCAGGCATTAGAGCAAAATGCCTGATAATCAATCTGCCAGGAAGCCCCAAAGGAGTGACGGAGTGTATGGAATCAATTTCTCATTTAATTCCACATGCTCTTGATATGATTTATTTCGAAGATACTTCTCATTAGCCTGGTTATCACGGAGGCCTAAATGCGGTTCCATTTAATTTCACTTTTTCCTACTTCTTTCCCTGGGCCTCTCGGCCAAAGTGTTTTGGGGAGAGGACAAAAAGAAGGTTTATTTTCTCTTTGCGTTCATGACCTGAGAAAATTTGGACAGGGTTCTAATCTTATGGTTGATGATTCTCCTTACGGAGGTGGACCTGGAATGGTAATCAAGCCAGAGCCTGTTTCGAAAGCTATAGAC
>JAPYRO010000061.1 GCA_029941095.1 Dehalococcoidia bacterium | reverse complement strand
ATCTAGTACTATTCTGGGTATAGTCAGTCTGACTGGGATTTCATACTGGTACTGGAAGAATATTTACCCCGAATTGTATATTGATCAAAGCTTTGTAACATTCTTGGGGATTGTTGTTGTTTGCTTATTATTATATTTAGGCATCAGTTTAGGTACTTATCTTAGGAACCAAAAAAAATGGCATGGTACGTTTTTGGTATCTATAAGTGTCTGTTTTTTGGTTGTGATTTCCCTTGCCACAATTTCTACCTATGGGGTCGCACTGTTGCCCAGCGCTATTATGGGCTCTTTTGTGCTGACGATCTCCGTAGATTAATTCGTGTATTCTGTAGAAAATTTAAGTAGATTTATGCCCTCTGGCCTCGAGCCATATTTCTAGTGTTTCATTAAGGACCAAAAGCTCTTGGTCTTTCAATTTCCCCGCAGCTTTCAAAGCTTCGCTCAAGAGATTTTGTGATCTTGCTTCTTTCATCGAAATGCCTGGCTCTAAACTGCCCTGAAGATTCCACCAAGTTTCTATATCTTCGTCTTTAGCAGATAGTATATCTTTTTCTAACATTCTTTCGAAATGAATTCGCATATAGTTTGTAACTCGTTCTTCTTCACCATTAGGAGTTTGGATAAATAGAGCATTGTTTTCCTGCCTTAAGAACCTGCTAAGGTTCGACTGAATCGGATCGGATTGATTATCGTTACCACTAACAGTTTCCTCTAATATCCCATTGTGATTTTCAGGGCTGAATTTACTTTGTGTATTAGAGTTCGGTTTATATCGAGGAATTGGTGGCAGATGGTTAGTTTTCTTATCATCGCTGTCTTTTTGAAAAACTTTTCCTGCATCCGGCTTATCTTCCGATATAAACTCGGGTGCATCTAGAGAGAATTCTTGTTGATCGATATTTCCCATCACTTGCTGAAAATTCACTATTTTGAGCTCTCTGGAAACCATATCTGCGGCGGACTCATTATTTATAGAGGTAGTCAAAAGTTTACCTTCAGATGTTTCTCTACTTCTTAAGTCAAAAAATTCTAGAATTTGTTCATCGGTTGCATTTTCGGGAGTGGTACCTAGAAGCCTGTAGAAATGAACTCTAACTAAGCCAGATAGCCTTACCTCTCGTTTGTCTGGGTGAATAAGAACGTCATTGCCGTCCTGATTGGTTTTTATGTACTGGCTTAAGAACATTCTCTATTTATCATTATCTGCTGTGGAAATATCTAGGTTTGATTTGAGCATCCAATATTCAATTGAATCAATTAATGCCAACCAAGAAGCATAAATTATGTTGGTTGAACTGCCTACTGTGTTCCATGAGTCTTTACCATCTGTCGATTCTATTAGCACTCTTACTGCGGCTCCGGTGGCCCCTTCCTCGTTAAGTATTCTCACTTTATAATCGGTGAGTCTTATCTCGTCTATATCAGGGAAGTCTTCTCGGAGAGCTTTTCTGAGTGCTTCGTCCAAAGCATTCACTGGGCCATTACCTTCAGCTGCTGTGTGGTAAACAACCTCACCAATTCTTACTTTAACCATTGCTTCCGATAGTAAATCATCATCCTTTGTTCCATCATGATTAACAGGGAGCCTACGTAGCTTCTCCGCTAGAACCATAAAATCTTCTAAAACGAACGGTGGTTTATAGTTGCCAAGATTTCTTCTTAATAACATTTCAAGAGATGCATCGGCTCCTTCATATTGAAAACCTTCTAATTCCGCTGCTTTGACACTTTCTAAAATTTCTGTGCTTTCATCTTTGGTTATTTTAATTCCCATTTTTTCAGCTGCAGATAATATATTTGATCTTCCTGCAAGCTCTGAAACCACTATTTTCCTGTCATTTCCTATAATCTTTGGGTCCATGTGTTCGTAACTACGTTCCACCTTAGCTACAGCGGAGGCGTGGAGCCCACCTTTGTGAGTGAATGCTCTGGCTCCAACATACGGCTGGGAGGGGTTGATACCCATGTTCACTAATTCCGAAATCTCTTTTGCAATAGTGGATAATTTTTGCATCTGTTCTAGTTCAACTACTTGTAGCCCCATTTTGATTTGTAAGGTAGGGATAATTGAGCATAGATTGGCGTTACCGCAACGCTCTCCGTAGCCATTAACGGTTCCTTGTACATAACGCACCCCTTGTTCCACAGCAGTAATACTATTGGCCACGGCTAACTCTCCGTCATTATGAACGTGTATTCCTAGAGGAGTTGATAGTATTTCTTTGACTTCATCAATAATTATTGACAATCGGTTTGGTAGTATCCCACCATTGGTGTCGCATAGATGCACTGCGTCAGCTCCAGCAGCAGCAGCAGCTTTAATTGATGAGATAGCGTACTCCTTGTTGGCTTCAAATCCATCAAAAAAATGCTCTGCGTCAAAGTGTACTTCCAATGACTGCGATTTAAGATACGATATAGAATCCTTTATCATTTCTATGTTTTCATCCAAAGAAGTCTCTAATATCTCAAGGACGTGAAGATCCCATGTTTTCCCTACGATAGTTACAATTTTTGCTTTTGATTTGATTAAAGCTTGAATATTTGGGTCTTTTTCAGCAGTTATACCTGCTCTTCTAGTTGAACCAAATGCAGCTATACGAGAATGCTTAAGCTCTAATAGGGATACTTGTTGGAAGTATTCTTCATCTTTAGGGTTTGAATAAGGCCAGCCGCCCTCTATGATATCGATGCCTAATTCATCAAGTTTCTTTGTTATATCTAACTTATCTTTAACAGTCAGGGATATACCCTCCTGCTGAGTTCCGTCTCGAAGCGTGGTGTCATAAAGGATGACTGCACCCTTTTCTGAAGGCATTTCCTTGAACTCCTTAATAATTAAAGTTTATGTTTATTCGACTTATTATAGAGCATCTAACGCCTCTATAAGGGTTTTGGCACCTTGTTCTTATGCGGATTCTCGATTCTGTCAATAATTTGATCGGTCATTCCCACAGTATCGACCTTTTTATTTCGATTTTCTTTTGAATAGATATCCATAGTACGGTAACCAGCTGATATTGTTGAGTCTACCGCGTTTTCTATAGCTTCTGACTCTTGTTCTAATCCTAAAGACATTTTGAACATCATTCCAAGACTAGAGATAGCCGCTAGAGGGTTAGCTAGGTTTTTTCCGGCTATGTCGGGAGCCGATCCATGGATCGGCTCGTATAGCCCAAAAAGATTTGCTCCTTCCTTTGCTATTTTTCGAGTGCCTAAGCTTGCCGATGGGAGCATTCCCATAGACCCTGCCAGAACCGATGCTTCGTCTGTAAGGATATCTCCGAACATGTTTTCAGTTACTATAACGTCAAAATCTTTTGGTCTCTGGATGAGGTGCATCGCGCACGCGTCGACTAGTATATGCTCAGTTTGAATATCCGGATTTTCGAGAGCAACTTCTTCTGCAACTTCACGCCATAACCGTGATGACTCTAGCACATTTGCCTTGTCAACCGAGGTTAATTTTTTCCTTCTAGATCTAGCTAGATTATAGCCCACCTCTAATACTCTGCGTATTTCTTGTTCAGTATATTTTAATGAGTCTACTGCTCTTCTGCCTCTCTTCGTTGTCCATCTCTTTTTTGGATTTGCGAAATATAGTCCGCCCGTTAGCTCTCTGACCACCATTAGGTCTACACCTGATATCAAATTTTGCCGGATAGGAGATGCGCCAATCAAGTCTTTATGAGCAGTGACCGGTCTTAGGTTAGCAAATAACTTCAATGATTTTCGTAACGCTAGTAAACCTGCTTCTGGCCTCGTTTTTGCAGCAGGATCATCCCACTTTGGTCCTCCGACTGCTCCGAACAAAATAGAATCTGCTTCTCTGGCCACTTGTAGTGTTATTTCAGGTAGCGCACTGCCAGTTTCATCGATAGCTATTCCTCCCACTAAAGCGGTTTCAAGTTCGAAAGTATGGCCAAATTTTTCGCCTATTGTTTTTAGCACTCTAACTGCTTGATCTGTAACTTCTGGGCCGATGCCATCACCTGGTAGCACAGCTATCTTATAATTCAAAAAACTCCCCCTGGATCAATTTTTATTTTGTTTTTTCTTAAATTAATCATTATTAATGAACATAATGGGTTAATTATTTTTCTCGTATTGATCAATTTTATTTTCCTGTTTAAGGGTCAAGCCAATACTATCTAGTCCGTTCATTAAAGTGTGTCTTCTAAAATCATGAGTGCTTGAATCTTCGTGTATAACAAAGGGGACATGGAGACCGTGATCGTCACTAACCTCGCAATTCTCCAAATCGATAAAGAGCTGATAGCCAGGTTGGGCATTTGCTCTATCTAAAATAGTTGATATGTGCTCATCTGGTAGTATCACCGGCAAAAGCCCATTTTCAAAAGAATTCTTGTGGAATATCTCAGCAAAGCTTGAAGCTACCACTGCTTTAAAACCATGGTCCATTAGTGCCCAAACAGCATGTTCTCTGCTTGATCCACTGCCAAAATTGCGCCTCGATACCAGGACAGTTCCTATATCATAGAAAGACTTATTCAAAATAAAATCGGGATTAGGTTTACCGTCGGGTAATTTTCTCCAGTCATTGAATAGGAATGGTCCAAAGCCATTTCTTTCTACTCTTTTCAAATATTCAGCTGGGATTATTTGATCTGTATCTACGTTTGAACGGTCCAGGGGCGTAACTACGCCTTTATGGTTATTAAATGAATCCATTATTGACTCCTAAATTTTTGCTTCCCAATCTCGAACATCTACAAAATGACCTTCTATCGCAGCAGCAGCAGCCATTTGTGGGCTAACAAGATGAGTTCTTCCATCTTTTCCTTGTCTACCTTCAAAATTTCTGTTCGAAGTAGACGCGCATCTTTCATGAGGCTCTAGTATGTCTGGGTTCATTCCTAGGCACATAGAGCATCCTGCTTCTCGCCACTCGAATCCCGAGTCTATGAAGATTTGATCTAGGCCTTCTTTTTCTGCCTGCCATTTAACTAGAGTAGAACCTGGGACTACCATTGCAGTAACTTTTGGCGAAACTTTGTAACCTTTTACAATTTCCGCTGCATCTCTTAGATCAGTGATGCGAGAATTTGTGCACGATCCAATAAATACTCTATCGATTTCTATTTCGGTTAGTTGTGTTTCTGGTTCTAGAGCCATATATTCCAGTGCTCTCTCTGCAGATTCTTTTTCTTCGGCACTACTAAAACTTTCTGGATGAGGTATTGAATCTTTTACTGATAGTACTTGACCAGGATTAGTACCCCAAGTAATATACGGTTCTAGTTCGGCGGCATCGATTTCAACTATTTCGTCATATTCGGCATCGGAGTCAGAAGCAAGTAATTCCCATTCTTTGGTTACAGCTTCGAAATCATCTCCTTTTGGAACTTGGGGGCGATTTTTTAGCCATTCAAAGGTCGTCTCGTCTGGAGCAATCATTCCTATCCTTGCCCCTGCCTCAATCGACATATTGCATATAGTCATTCGACCTTCCATGGGAAGGTTTTTTATTACATCTCCTGTATATTCAATAGCATATCCAGTTCCGCCATCGACTCCTATTTTCCCAATAATTCCTAGGATAACATCCTTTGCGGAAACTCCTTTTGAAAGTTCGCCATTCACGCGAATTTCCATAGTTTTTGGTTTTTCTTGTAATAGACACTGTGTTGCTAATACGTGTTCGACTTGGGACGTACCGAGGGGAATCGCCATAGCTCCAAACGCTCCGTGGGTAGCGGTATGGCTATCTCCGCACACTATAATTTTTCCTGGTTGAGTATAGCCTTGCTGAGGCCCGATTACATGTACTATTCCTTGTTCAGGGCTATGCACGCCATAAAATGTTATATCAAATTCTTCTACGTTTTGTGCCAGAGTATCTATTTGTTGTTTTGAGATGGGATCAGCGATTGGTTTATCACGATCTGTTGTTGGAACATTGTGGTCTACAGTCGCTATTGTTAAGTCTGGTCTTCTAACTGTTCTATTGGCCAACCTGAGCCCTTCAAAGGCTTGTGGTGAAGTGACTTCATGAACTAAGTGCAGATCAACATATAATAATGTTGGCTCTCCAGTCGGGTCATCAACTATATGGCTGTCCCATATTTTATCAAACATTGTTTTTCCGGCCATTTTTCCTTGTCCTTCCTTTTTAGATAAATCCCTATTCCCCACTGTCTTTAATGACACTTGTGGCTCGATTCATCATTGCTATAAGCCGATTTAAAGCATCAATATAGGCACTCGCGCTGGCCACCACTATATCTGTGTCAGCACCTCTTCCAACGTAAGTTGTACCATCACGCTCTATGCGAATAGTTACATCAGCCATGGAATCAAGTCCTTCAGTCACTGCTTCTACTCGATATTCTACTAGCCTATTACTCACTGTAATTATGTCTGAAATTGCTTGATAGACTGCGTCTACAGGTCCCGTGCCTACCGCACTCGATGTGTGCTCTTGCCCGTTAGGATCCGTTATTCTAACCGTAGCCGTTGGAACAGCGGGAGCTCCACTTAGGGCTTGTACGTGCTCCAATACATATTGTTCCTCTTTTGTTGTACGCCGATCTTCGCCAACCAAAGCCTCTAAATCACGGTCTGACACACTTTCTTTTTTATCAGCAAGGTCTTTGAACGCCGTGTAAACCCTGACCATGTCATCTTTACTTACTTCGTATCCTAACTCCGAAAGTCTAGACTCGAGTGCGTGGCGTCCACTTTGTCTACCTAACACTAGAGAACTTCCCGGTACACCTACAGATTCAGGTGTCATGATCTCAAAAGTTATTGGGGCTTTAATCATGGCGTCTTGATGAATTCCGGATTCGTGTCTAAAAGCATTCAATCCCACAATTGCTTTATTTGGCTGTATCGTAAAACCAGTAAAATCACTAACCATCCTACTTGTCCTATGTATTTGTTTAGTATCAATACCAGTTCTAAATCCTAGTAAGTCCTCGCGGGTTTTTATCGCCATTACAACTTCTTCCAAGGAGGCATTACCTGCTCGCTCACCTATCCCGTTGACACACACCTCAATTTGTCGTGCACCGTTTTGTATTGCAGACAAAGAATTTGCGGATGCAAGACCAAGATCGTTATGAC
>JAPYRO010000060.1 GCA_029941095.1 Dehalococcoidia bacterium | reverse complement strand
AACATTTACTTAGGCGGATTGGTTAATAGCCCAATTCCTTTTTATAATCTACCTAAAAAAATTTTCTGACCTAATATTTCCATTGTAGAAAATAAAGGGGGTGCCTCTGTCCTCCCCGTTAATACGACTCTCATGGCACCAAATAAGCGGCGATTACTCGTACCTAATTCTTGAACTAAGTTTCTTAGGGTTGCCTCTAAAGTATCATGGTTCCAATCATCTATTTTTGATAAGGCACCAGATGCTGCTGCCAAGGAATGAGATACCGAATCTCGATCTTCTGGTAAAGATAAAGCTCTTGGGTCTTCAGATGTTTCAATCAATTTCTTGATGGATTTATCACCCATTCCAGCCCAAATTAAAATAACAGGGTAAGAATAATTTTCGGAGAAAAAGAAACTGGCTAAATGTGGAATCTCCGAAAAAATTCTAGCTCGATCTTGAATCACTGAACATACTTTAACAACATATGCCCAATCGAGTGGCCTGCTAACATCCACTCCTAAATCACGATCTAGTAATTCAAAGCTTTTTTCTGCTACCACGTCGGCAGAGAGATTTCGTAGATAAACACCGTTAAGCCATGAAAGTTTTTCAAGATCAAAAACGGCTGGGGATGCGCCTATTCGCTCCAACGAGAAATTTTCAATTACGGTATTGATGTCCATTTCTGTGGTCTTATCATCAAGACTCCAACCTAGTAGTGACAAAAAATTCAACATTGCCTCTGGAAGATATCCTTGGTCTTTATAGTCCATGATAGACACAGAACCATGACGTTTGGAGAGCTTGGATCTATCGCTCCCCAATATCAAGGGGAGATGTGCAAAAATTGGTGGATTCCATCCAAAAGCCTCGTAAAGTAGAACATGTCTCGGAGTTGAAGGGAGCCATTCATCAGCCCTTAAAACATGTGAAATTTCCATAGCATTATCATCTACCACGCTTGCTAAGTGATAAGTGGGATACCCATCTGATTTAAGTAACACAAAATCATCTAATAATCGATTTTCCCATGTAACATCCCCGCGAATTACATCATTGAAGGTAGTTTTACCTGTCAGTGGCATCTTGAATCTGACAACCGGCGTAGGATTACTCTTAACTTCTTCTGCACGCTCAAGTGCACTGAGATTACGACACCGGCCATCATATCCAGTAGGGCGATTTTGTTTTTTCTGAGACTCTCTAATCATAACTAAGCGTTCTGATGGACAATAACAATAATAAGCATTATCTGATTCTACTAACCGATTAGCCGCGACTGAATACGATTCCACTCGGTCAGATTGAATATATGGGCCAAATTCACCACCAACATCAGGCCCTTCATCCCAATCTATCCCTAACCATCTAAGCGAATCTAAAATTACTTGAACAGATCCCTCCATCTTACGAGCCTGATCAGTATCTTCTATTCTTACAATAAATTTTCCTCCCAATCTACGAGCAAGCAGCCAATTAAATAGAGCACTTCGAATATTCCCCACATGTGGGTCACCCGTTGGACTTGGAGCGTACCGAACTCTAACTGCTTCACCCATAAATTGATCTCCCATTCCTAAATCTAAATGTCTATCTATAATTAATAATTAATTAATTAATTGCAAGTAATCCTTCTTTTCAATAGTTTCCTGTGCTAGTTTCTCAAATTCAATGGGAAGTTCGCAGGAAACTGTAACTAATTCCTTAGATGCAGGATGCCTAAATATTAGTTGCTTTGCATGCAAAAATAAACGGTTCGACAAATTAACATTATCACGCCCATATGTCTTATCACCCAAAATAGGGTGGCCTAAAGACGAAAAATGGACCCGGATTTGATGTGATCTACCCGTTATTGGATGTACTTTAACAAAAGTATACTTACCTATATAAAATAGGACCTCAAATTCTGTAATAGCCTCTCTCCCACCGTTTACAATAGCCATTTTCTGCCGGTTATTAGGATTACGGCCAATTGGAGCATCTATTATCCCTTTGGAAGAAGATAACTTACCTTTTATTATCGCAAAATAAGTTTTCTCAACTGCTCTTTCTTTAAATTGCTTCGTCAGATATTTATGTGAATCTTCTGTTTTCGATAAAATAATCAACCCAGATGTATCTTTATCTAATCTATGAACGATCCCAGGCCTTGTTACACCAGATATATTCGGCAAATCATATCCCAAACCTAGAACTCCATTAACTAAGGTTCCTCCTATGTGCCCAAAGCCTGGATGCACGGTCAAGCCAGGTGGTTTATCTATTACAAGAATCTCTTCATCATCTACTACCAATTTCAAGTCCATTTTTTCGGGCTTGGGTGATGATAAATAATCATCAATAGGGATTATGGTCAGTGAGACACTATCACCATTTTCTATTATCTGGCCTCGTTTTCGAGGAACTACTCCATTAACTAAAACGTTGCCCTGAGCAATCATTTTTGATAAGTAAGATCGTGAATACTGTTGAGACATTTCCACTAAATACACATCCAAGCGCTTGCCAGAATGATCCAAATCGACTTCAAAAATATAGGGCTCAGATGATTGTTCATTCATTGGATTTATCAGTTCTTGCTGAATTTTTTTGATCTGCATGTAAATATCTGCGATAAATCCAAAGCGCCACTAAAATAAATCCTCCAACAGATAATGAGCTATCTGCTACATTAAAAGAGGGAAAATGTACGTCATTCCACAATTTCACATCAATAAAATCGACCACTGCTCCTCGATAGATACGATCTATCAAATTACCAACCGCACCGCCAAAAATAAGAGACAACCCTATCATCACAAAAAAAGGTTTTCCAGAGTAATTTATATAAAAATACAATATAAAAATTACCCCGATAATTCCAATTACTGTTAATACCGCATTCATATCTTGGAAAAGTCCGAAAGCGCTACCGGTATTCGTTAAATGTGTTATTCGAACAATTCCATCATTAGGAATAGAATCAAATAGAGGGACAAACTTAATAACCATCAGTTTTGTAATCTGATCCGTTAGTACAACAAGAGAAGACAATATATAGAATATCCATTTATTATTTATTATTTGCAAAGGCGTTTGCATGCGATAAATCCTTATAATTTGAATAAAGTGGATCCTTATTGATCATAAACAGGCTAACTTTTTTTCTATAATGAATCAACAAAAAAATCATTGACGTCTCTTGTCATTTTTTCAACCTGATTCAACCAAAAATGATCATCAGGATAAATCTTGATTTCTGATGGTTTCGGTAGGTTACTTTCAAGCGATTCTACACTCTTATGAGCATCAAACTGATCTTCTTCGCCTGCCACCAGTAGTTTGGGCATGGTAACAGCTGAAAAATCAAAACCTTTTTCCATATCTGGCGGAGAAATCAATGCAACGGATTTGAGCCCCATATACTGGCTCGCAACAGACAAAGCGACCTTTGCCCCAAAAGAATACCCCAATAATCCAATACTTATATTTGTGTTAGACAACGTGGGCGATGATACTACATGTTTAATAACCTCTATGGTATCTCGTACTTCACCTTTCCCTTCGGCATAGATACCGGAGCTGCCTCCTACCCCCCGGAAATTAAACCTAACTGTAGCAATTCCAGAATGGTTGAGCTTAGCCGATGATGAAATAATTACAGAATTATCCATATTACCGCCATACAGTGGGTGTGGATGGCATAAGACAACCACTCGATGAGTGTCCGCTTCAGGTAAAACAATCTCAGTTTCTATCTGAATTCCTTCAGAAATAGTTATTATATTTCTATGCTCAGACATCAATTCCTCATTACCAATAATAGATATTTAACTTTAGTAAACATATCCAAATCCTTAGTAATGGATAAGTAATCTTTTACTGTAATAAGTATATATGCAGGGTGATAAATACGTTTCTATGACGTTAAGTTAGTCTATACCAAGTAGATTTTTAATCCCTTAATACCCTGAGCTCCCTCAACATACACTAAGTTAATTTCTAGCGACTGTTTTTGTTTTTGCAAAAAGAACCAATACATTGCCAACTATAATCAGCATAACTCCAACCAGCCCTACCCGGCTCCATTGATAATCCTCAAATAGAGTTGACAACAGCAAGGCAATAACTGGAGTAAAAATATTGACATACGAAGCCTTGTCGGCGCCAATATTTCCTACCAACTTAAGATAAGAGCCAAAACCCAATACCGAAGCAAAAAGGGCTAAATATATCAAGGAAACAACATAACTATAGCTGACATCAAAACCGAATTTTATATCGCCAATTCCTGTATAGGCAACTATAAGAAGAGAGCCATAAAGCATACTAAATGCATTGCTTTGAACCAACGGCATTTTCTTTGCCTGCATTTCACCCGACAACAGCATTCCTATTGAGGCAAAAAAAGTAGCCACCAGAACCCAAAGAAAGCCCTTAACCACCCCAGACTCTAATGACCACACAGTGGCCCTAATTTCATTGGAAAATATTACGGACAAGCCGGCAATTCCAACTATCCCACCTATCAATATAGGCCACCTAATCGGGTATTTGAAAAAGATAAAACCGTTAAAAACTGTAAACAATGTCAGAGTTGAAAAAATAAGGGCTACCATGCCTGAGGCCAGATAGAAGCTTCCAAAGTAGATACAAATATAATTAACACAGAATAGAAAAATACCTAATACAATCCAGTTGAGATGACTACGCCACGGAAAAGATAAGTTAATACCCCGAATAAAACACCAGCCAAACAATATCAAAGATGCAATCAAAAAACGCCATGCGATTGATACCTGTGGTGCGACTTCACCTAATTGAAAGGTGATGGCAAGCCATGAAGTTCCCCAACAAAATAAAACTAATGAGTAGAGAGCTATATTCATGATATATGGCTACCTCGCTGTACTAATCCCCCATGGGACCCTTTGCCACGGATACCCTCCTGTGGCCCTAGAATGCCCGTAGAGAAGCATTAATCCTGCTAAGAATAGTGAGTTATATATGAAGGGAGATAAATACGTTGCATAAACTTAATTCAGTCTATTACCAATAATAGATATCTACTTTTCATCCTCTGAAACCTCTCTAAGGAGATTGTGATGGTTTTTGGACTCTTTTGTCTAGGCATCAATTCCTCGATTCATTCAACAGTTGTTCTAGAATAAATTTTGCGCCATCTTTATCTATAAAGTCGTTATTATTTCCACATTTAGGAGACATAACGCATGACGGGCAACCATCTTCACAGGGACATTCATTAAGATGCTGCAATGTTGCTTCCCATAACTGGGTTACTATTGAATAAGCATGGTAACTTATTCCCACCCCACCAGGATGCCCATCATATATGAACACCGTTGGTTTGTTAGTCTCACTATTATAATTAGTGGATACTCCCCCTATGTCCCATCTATCACAGGAGGCAAAAACTGGTAACAAACCTATCGCCGCATGCTCGAGAGCGTGTAAAGCCGCTGAGATATCTATCTCCCGCAGAATAACCTCATCTAACAGTTTCTTTGAAATAGTCCACCAAATTCCTTTTGTGTTATATCCATACTCTGGCAAATCAAGTTTTTCAGCCGAGATTAATTCATTGGAACCGTGTCGCTTCCTTTGGAACCCTACTACGGATCGGGCCACTTCCAGTTCTCCAAAAAAAACAGGTGTTTTCCCTTCTAATTTTGATTGCTCTTCTTGAACTATTGTTAAACGAGTTTGGTGCAGAGACTGCGTATAATATGGTAAAGATTTTTCAGTTAGACCAACCGTTTCATCACCGAAATCAATGGTGTCCACAAGAAATTCTTGACCTTGATGTAAATACACCGCACCTGGGTACGCAGTCCGCAAAGCTTCCTCTTTACCAATCATTTCCAATAGCTTTCCAGATTTTGTTTCTAACAAAGAAAACTGTGAATCACCACCGGATCTCAAGTTAACATCCTCTGCAGGGTATCCAACAGCGGGGCTTACATACCAGCTGATATGATCGCCTCTTTTCCGGCGCAGTAATTTCCCTTGAATCATGAGTGATTCTAATACATCTGGAAATTTCTCGGGCCCAAAAAATTTTGAATCCTGAGAAATTAAAGGCCTTTCATAAGCAGCGCAAATCAAGTGTAGAGATAATATAAGTTCATTATCAGGGTCTAACAGCACATACTCCGCTCCCCTCCTAAACAACATGTCAGGATGCCTTGCTATATATTGTTCAAGTGGATTATCTGATAAAACCATGATGCTTAATCCATACCTGTCGCCTCGTCCTGAGCGGAACGCCTGCTGCATTGTAGATGCTAAAGATCCTGGATAACCAACCAACAAAGTTGTGTCCAAATCCCCAATATTAATCCCTAATTCTAGTGCGTTGGTTGATACAAGGCCGGCCAGCTCTCCAGAAATAAATTTATGTTCGATCTGTTTCCTTTCTTCTGGAAGATACCCTGCTCTGTATGATCCTACAATCTCGTTGTCGCCAGCAACACCTAGATTAAGTTCATCTCTACTGTATTTATGAAGTAATTCAGCAGTTTGCCTGGATCTAGCAAAGGCCAGCGTTTTACCGCCGAATTTAACAAGCTGCACAAATAAACGAACTCCTTCACTCAGATAACTACGTCTGGTTCCAGATGCAGACTCTATAATCGGAGGATTCCATAATGCAAAATCTCTTTTCCCTCTATGAGACCCGTCATGATCAACGGATTCCACACTTTCTCCAAGTAATGCCTCAGCGTGCTGCTTAGGATTTCCTAAAGTTGCTGAGGTTAAAATAAATTTTGGGTCAGCCCCATACAATGCACAAATTCTTCTGAGTCGCCTAATTAATAAAGCAATATGCGACCCATAGACTCCTTTATATTGATGTGCCTCATCCAAAACGATATATTTCAAGTTCTTGAAATATTTAGACCATCTTCTATGATTAGGTAAAATAGCAAGATGAAGCATATCAGGATTAGTGAAAAGTATATTAGTCGATCCACGTAAATTAGGTCTGTCCTCAAAAGGGGTATCTCCATCATACATTGACGACACTGGCCGTTTGGGCAAAGATGCCACCAATGTATTCAATGAATCCATCTGGTCTTGAGCCAAAGCCTTGGTGGGAAACATAAACAAAGCGGTAGATTTATTATCTTTAAGGAAATCTTCCAAAGTAGGAATATAATAAATTAAACTTTTACCTGACGAGGGACCTGAAGTCACAATTACATGGTTTCCTCCAAGAACCAGGT
>JAPYRO010000059.1 GCA_029941095.1 Dehalococcoidia bacterium | reverse complement strand
GCCACAGATCACGCACCGCATGCTTTGGAAGATAAAAAAGGGAGATTCGATAACGCTATCCCGGGAATCTCTGGTATTGAGACTGCATTTAGTTTACTATTCACTGCTATTGTGGAAACAGGGAAGATGAACATAGGGGAATTAATTGAGAAATTCACAGTGAAACCAGCATCTTTATTGCCAGATAAATATTTAAAAGATGGTTTAGGGACGCTTGTCAAAGGAGGCGTCGCCGATATAGTTATTATAGACCCATCAACCGAATGGGTAGTAAAATCCGAAAAGTTTGTTTCTAAAGGACGTAATACACCCCTTGATGGGTGTAATCTTAAAGGGAAAATAATTGCGACAATTCATAAAGGCGATTTTGTGTTTGATATAACTGACGAAGCTCCTATGGGTAAAGGTGAATAATGGATTTAGACCTAGATGATCATAGTATTCCGGCATTCTTGATTTTACATGATGGGACCGTTTTTCAAGGCTATGGGTTTGGTGCTTCCAATCAAGAAGCATTTGGCGAAGTAGTTTTTAATACCTCTATGTCGGGTTATCAAGAAATGCTTACAGATCCTTCTTATTCTGGGCAAATTTTAGTTCCCACTTATCCTTTACAAGGGAATTACGGAATTAATAATAGAGATATTGAATCGTCTGGTATTAAAGTTAATGGTTTCGTGGTTAGAGAGCATTGTGAATTCCCAAGCAATCGCTATTCAAATTTGACTTTGGACGAGTATTTGACGTCCCAATCGATACCGGCAATTCATGGCATCGACACGAGGGCGTTGACCCGTCGTATTCGGAGTCATGGAGTGATGATGGGTTTAATCACACAAAATGGTGATATAAGTGAAGCAAAAAGAAAATTGAATGATGTTCCTAACTATGAAGATCAGAACCTGGTTAGAGGAGTTTCGGCGATCGAACCTTACTCTTGGCCCATAGAAGATGGAGAAATAGAGGGCGAAGAATCTTTCCATATTGTTGTTCTAGATCAAGGAGTTAAATTCAACATACTGAGGTTATTAAAAAGCCGAGGCTGTAGAGTGACCGTTGTACCGAGTTCAACAGATTTCACGAGCATTATGCATTTAAATCCAGACGGAGTTTTATTATCACCTGGGCCAGGAGACCCTAGGTACCTTGACGACATTGTTGAGGTCGCCAAGCAGTTAGTTGAGAATGTTCCAGTTTTAGGTATTTGTTTGGGGCATCAAGTAGCCGCGCGTGCTCTTGGAGCCGAAACTTACAAACTAAAATTTGGTCACAGGGGAGGCAATCATCCCGTCAAAGATTTGTCTACAAATATGGTTAGGATGACTGCCCAAAACCATGGATACGCTGTTGAAGTCGACTCATTACCTTCAGATCTTAAAATTAGCCAGATAAACCTTAATGATGGAACTGTAGAAGGCCTTGAACATACTACTCTGCCATTGTTAACAATCCAATATCATTCTGAAGCTTCACCTGGCCCACTGGAGAATGAGTTCATTTTTGATAGATTTCTTAACTTGATTGATAAAATTAGTTAGAATAGAGTTAGTTTTGGTTTATTATCTATAATAAGATTCTTGACTAATTCATTTCAAATGTAAAACCAGAATAGTTTTAGGAGGTACCCAGATGGCGACCCAGGGAGCAGAACCTTCACAAAGGCAGGTTCTGCTAATCGAGTACGAAATCCTTGATTCTTTTTGGACACATCAACACCAATGGATATGGTTATCAAGTTTGGTATTAATAACCCTTTCTATGCTTGGAATTACGTTTTTGCCAAATGGTTTAGGCCAAAGCGAACTCAAACTCCCAATTGTCACTTTCGTTAGCGTAATTGCTATTATTTTGACCATTATTTGGTGGGGATTACTTAGGCAGATGCTTAGTTCACTGAGAGTTGTGCAACATAGGAAAAGAGAAATAGAGAAAAGCCTTGGTATGAGAATGGAAATCTATATGGCAGTTTCCAGAATTCGAGCTAAAGGTGGTGCTTTGCAAGATATTGTTCAAGAGGAAGCAGCTGATGACCAGGAATTAAGAGCAGATCTTGCAGATTTTCTACGATCATCTGGTGCTGGATTGAAGCTAGGATTATTGCCAAAAGAGGAAATTGCTTGGAATTTGCTTCCGGTATTTTTTATCACTACATGGATCGCTTTTTGGATTCTCGTAGCAGGCCCAGAGGTCTTGTAAAGGTATTCGTAATTTGTATTCAGAAATTGTTTTAATAATAGAATATGTGACGAAAAATTTAGATGACTAATAAACCATCCAAGGTACTTGTTATTGGGTCCGGACCAATTGTAATCGGCCAAGCCGCTGAGTTTGATTATGCGGGAACTCAGGCGTGTAAAGCCCTTCGAGAAGAAGGGGTTACGTCTATATTAGTGAATTCAAATCCAGCTACAATAATGACCGATGAGGAAATCGCGGACATCGTATATATAGAGCCTTTAACTGTTGACTCTTTATCTAGGATTATTGAAAGAGAAAGACCCGATGGTTTACTTCCAACTCTTGGTGGCCAGACTGCACTAAATCTCGCAGTGGAGCTTGCAGATGCAGGTATTTTAGAGAAATATGGCGTGGAAATGCTTGGTACACCTTTAGAAACTATTAGGAAAGCCGAAGACCGAGAACTCTTTCGAGAAATAATGATTGAGATTGGTGAACCCGTTCCCGAAAGCCAAATTGTGACTTCATTAGGACAGGGCCAAAAATTTATGGATAAAGTTGGATTGCCATTAGTGATTAGACCTGCTTATACATTGGGGGGAACTGGGGGCGGGATTGCACGTACACCCGAGGAATTAAATCAATATATTCGAACTGGGTTATCCCACAGCCCCATTAATCAAGTTCTAGTAGAGAAAAGTTTGCTTGGTTGGAAAGAAATTGAATATGAGGTAATGCGTGATTCCTCAGATATATGTATTACCGTTTGTAACATGGAGAATTTTGATTCAATGGGAGTCCATACTGGCGATAGTATAGTTGTTGCTCCTTCTCAGACTTTGACTGATAAAGAATATCAAATGCTACGTTCCGCAAGCTTGAAGATAATTAGGAAATTGGGGATAGAAGGCGGATGTAATGTCCAATTAGCTTTAGAGCCTAGCAGTTTAATAGCAGGGCAAGGGGATAATGCGGGCTACGCGGAATCTTCATACTATGTGATCGAGGTGAATCCCAGGGTAAGCCGTTCATCAGCTTTAGCTTCAAAAGCAACAGGCTATCCTATAGCCAGGGTCGCAGCGAAGATCGCAATTGGAAAAAGATTAGATGAAATATCTAATGCTGTAACTCAGACGACAACGGCAGCATTCGAACCAGCATTAGACTATATTGTTGTCAAAATCCCAAGGTGGCCTTTCGATAAATTTGCTTCAGCAGATAGGAATTTAGGTACTCAGATGAAGGCTACTGGAGAGGTTATGGCGATCGACCGCTCATTTGAAGCAGCTCTGCAGAAAGCTGTTCGCTCGATGGAAGCTCCGGGGGATAATTTATTGTGGGAAGATAATAAATGGAATGATAATCCTGTTTCGGGCGACTTCTATTCATTACCTCTTCAACCCAATGATCTGCGAGTATGGGCGATTATGGCAGCTTTAAGAAGAGGAGCCGATGTCGACGATTTAGCTGTTCATACGGCTATAGATCCTTGGTTTATCAGAAAAATGAACAATATTTTATTAATGGAGCAACGGTTATTATCGGAAGCAATAACACCTAGATTGCTAAAGCAATCAAAGCGTCTGGGTTTTTCTGATCCCCAAATTGCTACTCTTGCCGATCGACTACCGGAGCAAGTGAGGGAATTAAGAAATGAGTGGAATATCAAGCCCGTTTACAAGATGGTTGACACCTGTGCTGCTGAATTTGAGGCGTATACACCTTATTTTTACAGCACTTACGAGGACGAGAACGAAGCTATCCCTTTAGATGGATTTTCCACTCTTGTAATTGGTAGTGGCCCCACACGAATTGGGCAAGGGATAGAATTTGATTATTGTTCTGTTCACGCTGCTTGGGCTCTCCAGGAAGAAGGAATATCAAGCATAATGATCAATTCAAATCCGGAGACTGTCTCTACGGATTTTGATACATCGACACGGTTATATTTTGAACCCTTAGATGAAGAAGGAGTTGCCAGCGTCATAGATAACGAATCTAAATCTGATGATTCTATCGATAATCCACGAATTAATTTTGTTGCTCAGTTTGGTGGCCAAACAGCTATTAACTTGATCGGGCCATTGCACAGACGAAATTATAAAATTATAGGAACTCCACCAGATGTTGTGGATCTAGCTGAAAATAGACAGACATTTGACGAATTTGTTACCAGAATTGGGATACCTAGGCCTCCTGGGGCAGGTGTGACATCCATTGAAGAGGGTTTATCCGTTGCCGAAGTGATAGGTTACCCAGTCTTGTTAAGGCCAAGCTATGTTTTGGGTGGTCGTGCTATGGAAATTGTGTACAGCCCTGAAGAATTCATTCAATATGTCAACAACGCTACTGTTGAATTCGACTCTAATCATCCTATCCAAGTAGATAAATATCTCGAAGGAAAAGAAATAGAGGTTGACGCAGTATCTGATGGTGAGGACGTTCTAATCCCAGGGATAATGGAACATATAGAACGCGCGGGTGTTCATAGCGGTGACTCTATGGCAGTTTACCCTGCGCCCACATTAACGTTAGAGGAAGAGAAGATGGTTGTAGACCATACTCTCTTATTAGGAAGGTCTTTTGGAATTAAAGGGTTAATGAATATTCAATTTGTAATTATGCAAAACCAAGAGGAGGATAGAGAATCTAATGCCCCTACAGTGTACGTCCTAGAAGTAAACGTTCGATCCAGCCGTACCATTCCATTTATATCAAAGATTACTGGTGTTCCAATGGTTAAACTAGCATCGAAGATAACTCTTGGAAAGACGCTGGAGAGCATGGGGTACAAAAGTGGTCTTTTCCCCAAAAAGAGCCTTGTTGCTGTGAAAGCTCCCGTCTCGTCTATGGCGAAATTAAGTGGAGCAGATACCTACCTGGGCCCTGAAATGAAATCTACCGGTGAGGTGATGGGAGTTGACACCTCTTTATCAAGAGCACTTTTTAAAGCTCTACAAGCTGCCAATTTAATGATGCCGATTATTGGGAGTGTTTTGGTTACAGTTTCAGATCGTGATAAAAATGAAGCCGCCGAGATCACCCAGAAATTAATAACCTCGGGTTATAAAGTATATGCTACTCAAGGCACTGCAGAAGCACTAAAAGAAATGGATATACCCATCGAGGGTATACCAAAAAAGTATAGTGAAGAGGGCTCCATTAATACCGTGCAGCTAATTAAAGAAGGTATGGTTCACGCGGTGGTTAATACTATGTCTGGTCAAAGAACACCTTTAAGAGATGGATTTGAGATTAGACGAGCCGCTACAGAGTCTGGTATTCCTTGCTATACAAGTTTGGATACGTTTAGAGTTGCGGTTGATGCTGTTACTGATGCTCAAAGCAGAGCGGACTATAATATCAGGCGATTATCAGAGTATGTGGCAGGCATTGAATGAATCACCATTATCAATTAAAGATAATCTCTTTGAAAGAAGTAGCTATGGGGTTATTTAGACTTGTGTTCCAATCACCTCAGCTAGCGAATGAGTCCAAGCCAGGCCAATTCCTGATGGTTGATTGTAATGTTGGGATAGCGAGTACCGAGAATTTATTTTTACGCCGCCCTCTTGCTGTGCACCGAACTAATATTAAAGAAGGCCAGTTATCAATCCTTTTTCAAGTGGTAGGTAAAGGTACCCTTGCTTTATCCAAGGCCACTGCTGGGGATGTTATTGATGTTATTGGTCCCTTAGGTAAACCCATAGAAATTGATTCATCTGTTGAAAATATAGTTTTCGTATCTGGTGGTCTTGGTATAGCTTCATTAACAGCGTTGATGGATGTAGCTTCAGAACGAAATTTGAAAATCACCCTTCTGTCTGGAGCCCGTAATTCCTACAGATTGTATCCGACTCAGTTGTTACCTGAAGGGGTTATAGAAATGACAGCAACAGATGATGGTTCAGCAGGAATTAGAGCTCCAATAACCCATCTCGTATCGCAAGTTCAGGAAAATGCCGATATTATTTACGCTTGTGGTCCTCTTCCGATGTTAGAAGCCCTATCCCAGATGAGAACTGATGGAATGCTCGCAGTCGATACAATCGGTCTTCTCGAGAGCCAGATGGCTTGCGGTATAGGGTTATGCAAAGGATGCGTAGTAGATACTGATTCAGGGACTAAGCTCATTTGCGTTGACGGACCAGCTTTTAATCTAAGAGAGGTGATATGGGAATCCCAATACACACCATAATAGGAACTTCAATGATTTGATATTTATAGTTATACTGTTGTTCTAGATCTTAAATGATTAGTAAGGAGAAAGTACATTGGATTACGTTGCTGTAGCATTAGCCGCTTTATTAGTATCAGGGCTTGCTCTTTACTCTGGTTTTGGCCTCGGGACTCTATTAATGCCAATTTTTGCATTGTTTTTCCCAATACCTGTGGCTGTTGCTTCTACGGCGTTTGTTCACCTTGCGAATAACTTTTTTAAGATAATCATTGTTGGGAAAAATGCAGATTTAAAAACAGTGCTTCTTTTCGGGCTTCCAGCGGCAGTGATGGCGGTTTTTGGTGCATTACTTTTGGTACAAATTTCGGATGTTGCTCCTTTGGGTAATTACAGTCTTGGAGGAAATGATTTTAGCATTACTACCTTGAATTTAGTTATAGCAATTCTAATTCTATTGTTTGCGGCATTTGAGCTGATACCCGCTTTGCGAAAAATAGAATTACCCAGAAAATTCATCCCAGTTGGCGGGGGTGTGTCTGGTTTTTTTGGAGGCCTTTCGGGCCACCAAGGTGCTCTCCGATCTGCCGTCTTAGCTAAGACAGGACTTGATACAGGTTCATTTGTTGGAACTACTGCTGTTTGTGCAATGATAGTCGATATATCCAGAATCATAGTTTACGGAATTACATTTTTCTCAGATGATTTTTCGGCTGTTTCTGAAGGAAATAGTATTAGCTTGGTCTTAGTAGCGACAGTAGCTGCGTTCCTCGGAACTTATACTAGCGCTAAATTCGTGCAAAAAGTAACCATGGAAAAAGTCAGACTATTAGTTGGCGTTATGCTCGTCTCAATAGGTTTAAGTTTGGGTGCAGGGATTATTTAGCCAAACCTTTATTGTCTAAGTAGGCACCCTTGTACTTGATTTAGCCTAATTCACTATTTAAGGTTTTGCTGCATGGATTCGATGGTGTCTTCTGCTTCTTCAACCATATCCATTAGAATATCTTTAGCAGGGCGCCGTTCTGTCAACATACCACTTACTTGCCCAGAAGGGTTACCGACAAGATCCCAGCGGCCTATGGCCTTTGCAGCTTGGGTCATTGGCTCCATCAATATTCCTTGCAGTGGCATTGGTAGTGCTTGTAACCCTGATTCTACCCATGCATCCTTAACCAAATTATGGAACGATCTTTGTTGTTTACCAGATGAGAAT
>JAPYRO010000058.1 GCA_029941095.1 Dehalococcoidia bacterium | reverse complement strand
GGAAGACCTAATACTCTAACTGGGGTTGAGGGTGGTGCTTCAGCTATTGCTTCATCCAAGTGGTTAGTCATTGCTTTTACTCGTCCCCATGTACTGCCAACTAGGATAGTGTCACCTGTCCTCAATGTTCCGGATTGGATAAGAATGGTGGCAAGGGGCCCCTTTTGTGCGTTTAATTCTGCTTCTATTACAATACCTTTTACTGGAGAGTTCACATTCGCTTTCAATTCTAATATTTCAGCAAGAAGCGATATGGATTCGATCAGATCTTCTAGTCCTTGGCCTGTTTTTGCAGATACTTCTACAGATAAGACTTCTCCGCCCCAATCCTCAACTAAAATTTCTTGCTCCGATAACTGTCTCTTTATTTTTTCCGAATCTGCGTCAGGTAGATCAATTTTATTTATAGCTATCAATAATGGTACGTCGGCTGCTTTTGCATGATCTATCGCTTCCAAGGTTTGAGGCATGACTCCGTCGTTAGCTGAAACCACTAGAATAGCTATGTCTGTTACCTTAGCTCCCCTGGCACGTAATGTTGTAAATGCTTCGTGCCCTGGAGTATCCAGAAATGTTATGTTATTTCCATCAGATAAACTGAATTGATAAGCTCCAATATGTTGTGTTATACCTCCTGCCTCACTTTCGGCTACCGCTGTTTTTCTAAGAGCATCTAAGATACTGGTCTTGCCATGGTCTACATGCCCTAAGATTGTTACAACAGGCGATCTAACCTCTTGGTCAGCTAAATCATCAGGATCAAGTGCTGCTGTTTCTATTTGAGAGGAGGTTTCTGCAGTATCTTTTAGTTTTATTTTGTACCCGTAAAATTGGGCGATGGGTGAAGCCACCTTGAAATCAATTGCATCATTGAGAGAAGCCATTATCCCCATGCGCATTAAGTTCTTTATTACCTCGACAGGATTCGCACCTACTCTGTTGGCTAAGTCAGTTACTGTTATAGCATTATTTATTTCTAGCGTCTGAGACTGGTCAGTTTCGTTATTTTCTGTCATTTTGTCTGACCCTTCTTTTTTGCAAGTGATTCCAAAATTATATCCCTGGCCTTCTTAGTTAAAAGATTAAATTCTGTTTTAGAGGGAGGGTTTACCAGGTGCAGGCTTTCTTGCAAAGAAACAGGAATAAATCCATTCTCCCAGCAACTAACATTTTCGCAGAGGTAAGCACCTCTTCCTGGTAACTTACCGTTGTTATCTATATCTAACTCCCCTTGGACTGTTCTAACAATTCTAATTAAGCTATTTTTTTGCGCAGGCGTTCTACAAGCTATACAAGTTCGCATAGTAGAAAGGTTTCTACCTCTGATGCTCGCGGTTCTGGTACGCATATTTAGCGCCCCCCACCTCTACGACCACCAGATTGACCTCCACCACGGTTATTCCCACCACCTGAGCGGCCATCTTTAAACCTGCCACCTTTTTCAGGGAATATATCTTCGGCAAATCTGATTCCTTGGCCTCCTGTTTCATTATCCGCTTGATAATCTTTAAGGAATTCGTCAAAATCAAATGATTCCTCAGGACCATCTTCGTCATCAGAAGTCTCTTCAGAAGTTTCGTTAAGAGCAGCCTCTTCTAATTCAAGTTCTTTGAGAGCTTTTTCGATATCGTCATCGTTAACTGTGGTTTCTGAAGAGTCCGTGGTTACTTCATCTGTTTTTTGAAGATCCGACTCAGTTTCTAATGTATCTTCTATTGCAACATCAGGATCTGGACTGGAAGAGTCTGGTTGTTCAATAGAAATTTGATCCGAAGATTCTGCTACCTCCACAACTGTTTCGGTGCTATTAGCAACTGCATCTATATTTTCATCGGTGGTTATACTTTCTTCTTCTTCTGGAGTGAGTAAAGTAGCATCGGGTTCAACAATTTCACCTTCTGCTACCAGTATTTCTGTGCCACTTCTAATATCTATTCTCCAACCGGTTAATTTTGCTGCTAATCTGGCATTTTGGCCTTCTTTACCGATTGCTAGGGAAAGTTGTGAGTCTGGCACGACAACTAACGCCCTTTTTTCACCAAGAACTTCAACTTTGGTCACTTGAGAGGGACTCAAAGCCTGCGCTATATATACCGAAGGGTCTGAATTCCAAGGAATTACATCTATTTTCTCGCCATTTAATTCGTTCACTATATTTTGGATTCGAGCTCCTCTTAAACCCACACAAGATCCCACAGGATCAACACCCTCTTGGCGTGTATCTACAGCTACTTTGGTTCGGTATCCCGGTTCTCGGGCGATAGAACTCAATATTACTGCGCCAGTTGCTACTTCTGGCACTTCTAATTCAAATAGTCGTTCTATTAGGGTGTTATGCGCTCTTGAAACTATGATTTTAGCCCCGTTTGCGCCTCTCTCTACCTCTCGGACTACCACCCGAATTCTCTGTCCAGGCCTATAATGTTCACTTTCTACAGATTCAGCTTTTGGCATTACAGCTTCTGTTCTTCCTAAATTTATGATTATTTGTTCTGGATCAACCCTTTGAACTACTCCAGAAATAATTTCATTTAGCCGAGTTGCATATTCCTCGTAAACTACATTTCGTTCTGCCTCTCTCAAGCGTTGTAGCACCACTTGCTTCGCTGTTTGAGCGGCTATTCTTCCGGCTGCTTCTGGGGTTTCAACTACTATATCTAAAGTTTCGCCAAGTTTAGAATCTTTCCGATAAGCGTAGGCTTCTTCCAGTGATATTTCGTTATTAGTATCTTCCACCGAATCAACGATAATTTTGTGGATTGTTAGTACGATGTCACCGGAGGTAGGTAAAATTTTAACTGAAATACTATCGCTTCCCACCACTTCTTTTTTAAAGGCGGATACAAGTGCAGCTTCTATTGCGTCAACCACAACATCGCGAGGTAAACGTCGTTCAGTAGCAAGTTGAGTTACTGCTAGGAGAAAATCACTCTTCATCTTGCTACTCCTTTTCTTATTATCTGAACCTGATTCTATTTAGTATTACCGGCTAATAACGAAAAAAGTGGGAGCCGTGCCCCACTTCTGTCATTAATTAACACACGCGTTTATATGTTCTGTCAGTGTACCACTAACCGGTTTTTCGAACAAGAAAATATGCTTTGCCAGCTATCCAATAACGTGTAACATATTGTTGACTTGGGTTAACTTTTATAAAAATGATTTAGTAAACTGTCTAGATTGGTCCTTGGGGGGTCCGTGTTCTCTAAGATAGCAATATTCTCTCATTCGTATCGAATTTTGGTAATTTTGTTTTGGTCGGCAGTGCTAATGTTGAGTGGCGTTGTGGCTCCAAAGGCGTTGGACAATCTGGTTTCAGGTGGTTTTGATGTAAAAAACACTGAATCTGCAAAAGCTTCGCAACTGCTAGAAGAAATGGGTTTAACACAGAGTACGATTGATATAGTTTTTCGATCAGACGGTAGTGACTCCAATTATTCAAATTTTGTGGACAAAATCGATAAATCCACATCTAGACTAAGCAATATACCTCAAATTTCAAAGATTCAAATACCTGCAACTGTTTCAAACCCTTCAGTTTCGAGTGATGAACAAACCGTAGTTGTTGTCCTTTGGATAGATGGTTCTTTAGATGAGACTCAGAGATTAGTGCCTGAAATCCGTTCTTCCATAATTGCCCAGGATGGGATCTCTGCTTATGTAACCGGATTCGCAGCTGTTTTTTATGACATCGAACTAGCAAGTGAAAATGATCTTAAACGTGGAGAGGCTGTCAGCTTGCCCCTGGTTTTATTAGTTTTGCTTTTTATTTTCGGAGCAGCTCTTGCGGCGTTCATTCCTTTGTTAACCGGGTTAGTTGCTATTGGAGCAACGATCGGTTTAATTTTTCTAGCAAGTTTATCAATGGAGATGTCAGTTTTTAGCTTAAATATCGCCACATTTTTAGGGTTGGGTGCTTCGGTAGATTATTCACTGTTGATTGTCAGTAGATTCAGGGAAGAACTTGGTGAACTGGATGTCAAAGAAGCAGTAACTAAAACTATTGAAACTGCAGGAAAATCTGTTTTCTTTTCGGCTTCTACCACCTCCCTCGGGCTAGCCGGCCTTCTATTATTTGATATTGTAATGCTTCGGTCTATTGCTGTTGGGGGTATTATTGTTATTGTTGTTTCAGCTGGTCTTGCTTTAACACTTACACCTGCTCTTCTCTCCATATTTGGCCATCGGATAAACCGTTATCGTATACCTTTTAGTAGAAGATTGATTCCCAATACTTTTTGGGCGAACATGAGCAAATTTGTTATGAGGCGATCGCTGGTAATTGCTGTTCCCGTTTTCTTAATATTGTTGCTGGCTGGCATGCCTTTCCAGCGTATACAACTAGGAGCCCCTGCCGCAGACATGCTCCCTGAGACCTATGAATCGCGTATGGGTATGGAAATAATCAACGAACAATTTGGTCCAGGTTGGGCCCATCCTATCGTTATCGCCGTTAAGGCAAACAGAGGATCGATAAAGAGCGCTGAATCCATATCTGCTTTAAAGGAATTTACGTCTAAAATAGGAGAAGATTCTCGGGTTGAGTCCATATATAGCATAGTGGACTTTGACAGTTCTTTGAGTACACAAGACTATGTTAATTATTACAGCCAATTCGAATTATTACCTGATAATGAGCTGAAAAGACAAATCAAAGATCTTAGCTCTGAAGATATAACTTATATAACCGTAAATACCGTGTTTTCAGGGAGTGATTTAGAAGCAAGAAACCTTGTTTCAGATATACGATCGTATCAACCTCGGGGGCCCAGTATTTCCGCGTACTCTACTGGCCTGACCGCTGGTGTCATGGATAGCGTTGATTTTCTATACGAACGATTTCCCTTTGCTATTGCTTTAGTAGTTGTGGCTATCTACTTTGCGTTATTTGTTTTGTTCCGTTCTGTTTTACTCCCAGCAAAGGCTGTGGTAATGAATGCTTTGAGTATTTTTGCCAGTTTTGGTGCACTAGTTTTTATTTTTCAAGAAGGGCGCCTTTCAGCTATTACTGGAGTAGAGGCTACGGGCCAGATAGAAGCGACTTTACCGATATTACTTTTCTTTATTTTGTTTGGAATTAGTATGGACTATGAAGTTTTTCTATTATCAAGAATAAAAGAGTCATACGTTGAATATGGTGACAACGACAAAGCAGTTCCGGAAGGGCTAGAGAGGACTGGACCGGTTATCACGAGTGCAGCACTAATTATTATTTTAGTAGGCTTAGGATTTGCTACCGGAGACCTGTTACTCATAAAAATTTGGGCTATAGGGTTAGTTATCGGTGTCACCATTGATGTAACGATTGTTCGATCACTTATGGTTCCAGCATTGATGAAATTGTTTGGACGATGGAATTGGTGGGCGCCCACCTTTCTATCCGATGTTCGAACCGGAACTAAACCTTAGAATAGAAAAATCGCTTCACAAAACGTGAAGCGATTTTCATATATTATCTTTTTTTTGAGGGGGGAGGGTAGTTAAGCTTGCGCTGCGGAACAAGCACAAGCGCCACCTCCGGCGCCACATCCACAACCAGCCATGACGTTAGGGTTTCTTATTGTAAACCCTTGCTGTTGGATAGTCTCAACATAATCGATTTCAGATCCTATTACCCAAGGAAGACTTTCTTCATCGATAATTACCTTAACACCGAAAGCTTCTACTATTTCGTCTTTATCTGATGGCTCGGCTTCGATAGACATGCCAAATTGAGGAGCTCCTTCGGTATCCCCTTTCACAAATACTCTTAACGCAGAGCCCTCTGAATCTTGCTCTTTAAACAAGTCGATGAGTTTGTCTGCTGCGGTCTCTGTTACGGTGATCATTATTGTGTGCCTCCCAAAAGCCAATTTATTTATAGACGAATTATAACTAATACAAAGATCTGTGTCCATTATTATACTATGTGACTTTGTTTAAATCTAATCGTCAATATCGTAATTTAACTATACTGGATTACTTTTAATAGATAGAATTGTTTACTAAATAAGGTAATAAGAAACTAATTGGTCAACAAATCTGAGGAGAACGGATGGGTATTTTTCGAGGCCGCTATGTAATATCTAGAGGTGAAACAGACATATGGGCTCAGCAAGGTAACGCGGGTATAGATGTTATAGAGGGATCCATTAATGACCCTGAAGAAGGAAACCTAATCTTTACTATAAAACCTGATCAATTATTTAGGATGGATTCATGGGCTCACCCTGAAGGACTCGTTGTTGGGTTTACTGGGGTTCTAGCGCGTCAAATCAAAGATCTATCAAAAGATGTTAGTCTATCTCCCGATAATTTTGTATTAGAGGCCTTGAACGCATTTATACAAGCCGGAGAAATGGCATCTGGCCATAATCACGGTGATGCACAAAAGAGCTCTGAAATCACACAGAAGATTGATTTTGAGAATACTGATTAGATTCTTATTCAATTAATCTGATTTGATTAAATAACTGCCTATTGCAGGACCAAGTAAATAAAATTATAGTAGTGTTTAGTTAATTGAAATACAGTTCAAAAGGAGATCAACGACTATGTCGGAAGTAACTGAGGATCAGGTCATCGATATACTAAAAACTTGTTATGATCCTGAAATCCCCTTGAATCTTTATGATTTAGGTTTGATTTACGGCATAGATATCCAAGATGACAAGGTATTGTTAACCATGACATTAACTGCACCTGGTTGCCCTATTGCCGGAACTATAGGCCCAGAAATTCAGAATCGGTTACTGGAAATAGAAGGCATCAATGACTCTCAGGTGGACATCGTATGGGATCCTCAATGGACTCCAGAAATGCTACGTCCAGAGGCGAAAGAATTACTATCTGGGCTGATGTAATTTAGTATCTAAGAAGATTATTTATTAATTTGATGGTGTTTTCAAAAGCAGTTTTAATATTTGAGCCTATTCGTTATAAAATACTGGACTTATTTATTTTTTTTAATCTCAAACCCAATCATTTGACCTTAACGGGTGGAATAATCTGTATATCTGCCGGTATTGCAGCCGGATTGGGATATTATACGATCTCTGGAATAATGTTCTTATTTGGGAGTTTACTGGATGCTTTTGATGGCGAATTAGCGCGCAGAATAGACCAAGAAACAAAAGTCGGAGCTTTTTTGGACTCATTAACTGATCGTTTGGGAGAAGGCGCCTTACTTTTAGGGGTATTGTATTATGAAAGCCTAAAGGGAGATGAGTTGACGGCGTTTATTGTTGCTCTCGCTTTATTTTCTTCCCTACTAGTAAGTTATATTCGTGCACGTGTAGAATCGTTGGGCTTAAGTTCCAGTGGAGGGATTGCCCCTAGGCAGGTCCGTGTCCCTTTAATGATTATCCCTCTATTTTTCCCAGTTATATTAAAATCTGTGATGATGTTTATAGTTTTAATCTCTTTTGTTACGGTTATCCAGAGATCTTTTGGCGCTTTTAGGGATTAGCATATTTAGTTTATTGTAATAGAATCAAGAATAATTTTAATTTGCTCCTTCCATATGCTGTAGCTTTCTGTCTTACCGACGGATTGAACTATTAAAGAATCTGGTGAGTTATTCGAATCCCTTAGTATGATTATCAGGGACCCTTTTAAG
>JAPYRO010000057.1 GCA_029941095.1 Dehalococcoidia bacterium | reverse complement strand
AATTTAATTAATTCTGGGTCCTCTTCAGGGATGCTCCGTATTTCATAGTTGGTACCAACTGAAGCTTCATCAAGCCCAATAACTCCATCGTCACTAACTGGTTGTTCACCTTCACGGGGAATGTTTTCACCAAAGGGGCTTGTGCTAGGATTACCAAGTTTCTCAATAATCACTTCCAACAACTCCGGAGATATAGCATGTTCCAGTTTATGTGCTTCAACATGAGCTCGATCAAGATCTACACCTAACAAATCAACAACCATTCTTTCAGCGACTCTATGCCGTCGAACCATATCTAAAGCAAAATACTCTCCGAGTTCGGTCAACATAATTGACCTACTTTCATCATTTTTTACAAGATTTTCCTTCTTCATTCTGTTGATCATACCGGTAACAGAGGGCATTGAAGTACCAATATGCTCATCAAGAGGGATTTCTCTTAATCCTTGTGCTAAATTTGTTACTGTAACTTCAATATTATCTTCATTTAAATGAAATATTGTGAGCAGGTAATTCTCCATTGCTTGAGATAAATTAATATCTTCTGGTTCTGAATCATTTACCATATTACCTACCTCTTTTCAATAACTGTCAGAATAGATTTCATATAGAATCAATCTGAAAATTACTACCACAATTGTATACCAAAATTTATCACATGGTTCGTCTTGCTATAATATTTAATTCGTTTATACTAATCAAATATCATAGGGTTGATGAATATTATTAACTGTTGATACAACTGTATTAATGAAGTATCAGCTGATAATAATTGTACTGAGGGGGATTCGGCTGAATAATTTATTAAGGGTTTCAACGTACACAATTCTATTTATTAGTCTTATACTTATCGGACCTTCGTGTTCAGAATCAGTAACCATAAGTGCGGGGCCGGTAGAAACTAAAACAACTACTGTTTTTAAGAAATCAGCTGAGGGGCCTCAAAAAAGTAACTCGTTGGTCATATATTCAGGGAGAAGCGAGAAATTAGTTGCTCCTATTATTGAGCAATTCGCATTAACTTCTGGATTTAATGTGCAGGTTAAATATGGCAAAACTGCAGAGATAGCTGCAACTATTATGGAAGAGGGAAACAATTCACCAGCTGATTTATTTTTCGCGCAAGACCCTGGCGGGTTAGGTGTTTTAGAAGCTAACGATATGTTCATAGAACTCCCTCAACAAGTTGTATCTTTAGTCCCATATGGAAAAAAATCGGAAACCAACCAATGGGTTGGGATCACCGGAAGAGCCAGGACTTTGGTGCACAACACAGATATAGCCAAAGAAGACCTTCCTAATGACCTTTGGGAATTAGTAAATAATAACCGTTGGAAGGGAAGAATAGGATATGCCCCGACCAATGGTTCATTTCAAGCGATGGTATCTGCTATGAGGGCCGAGTGGGGGGAAGCAAAAACAGAGGAATGGTTAAAAGCGCTACTCACTCTCGAACCGCTGATTTACCCTAAGAATACCCCACAAGTCGCAGCAGCGGCTGCAGGTGAAATTGATATTGGGCTTGTAAATCATTACTACGTACACAGGTTTATAGCGGACGAAGGTGATGCATTTAAAGCTCGAAACCACCACTTACCAAGCGGGGGACCAGGGTCCATAGTTCTGGTAGCGGGTGCAGGCATACTTAAAACGGCAAAAAATCAAGAGAATGCAATATTGTTTTTGAAATACCTCCTATCACCTGTTGGGCAACAGTACTTCGCAAGTCAAACCTATGAATATCCTCTTGTAGAAGGAATTAAAACAAACAGAATATTGACACCTCTAGAGAATATAAACGGCCCGCAAATCTCATATACGAAAATGAATGACCTGCAAGGAACCATAGATCTTCTGACCAAGGTTGGCGCATTGCAGTAGGAATCACCAACGTGCAGAAACTCTTTCGCACATAAGGAAAAGCTCTAAATGAACGACAACGTTTCGATCAAGATACCAAGGGTCCTGCTGATACCAGCTGCATCCGTGGTTTTGTTATCTCTTTTACCAATAGGTTACCTTTTTATAAGAACCTTTGGGTCATTACCTGATCTTATCTCGGTATTATTTAGATTACAGGTGCTACTGATCATTATTAAAACTGCCTTACTAGTCGTAACAGTATGTTTAAGCTGCATACTTATAGCGTTAATATCCTGTTGGATAATTACAAGAACCGACATAAAATTCAAGCCAATCTGGTCTGGAATGCTACCTATGCCTTTAGTCGTGCCTAGCTATGTCGGGGCATTCATCATTATCATCGTTTTAGGACCAAAGGGGATAGTACAAAAAGCATTAGAGCCTTTTGGGATTTCCAACCTACCTGATATCTATGGATTCGAAGGAGCATGGCTAACTTTAACTTTCCTATGTTATCCATATATTTTTCTAACACTAAAATCAGCAATGGAAAATATTGACCCCGCGCTCCAAGAAATCGCTCAAAGTAGTGGATATAGTTACTGGAAATACTTCTTGAAAATAGAATTACCCTTACTGAGGCCATCTATCACCTCTGGATCAATGTTGGTAATTCTCTATACTTTAAGCGATTTCGGTGCAGTATCATTATTGAGATACCAAACTTTTACATGGTCAATATATTTACAATATCAAGCAGCTTTTGACAGAACTTTAGCAGCCGGTTTATCGCTGATCCTTGCAACAATCGTAATATCTATATTGTATTTTGAATCAAACACACGGAAAAACAGAAATTATTATCGAACGAATGCAAGGGCATCTCAATCTAAACCGCTGTTCCACTTGAATGAGTGGCAAATACCTGCCTCTATGCTTTTAGGATCTATATTACTAATAGGCCTAATCATCCCTCTATTTTTCCTCGTCTATCTTGCTTTCCAAGGTTTTATAACAGACCAAATACCCAAAAATATACTCAGCTTGTCAATTAATTCACTGACGGTCTCTATTGTGACAGCAATATCAACATTCGGAGCTGGAAGTTCCATCGCTTTGATAACTGCAAAATACAAGCATAAAATAGCGATTTTATTGGAAAACACTTCATATATCGGTTTTGGTATACCAGGAATAGTTATAGCCCTAAGCCTAGTATTTTTTGGCGCAAATTACGCTAGCCTACTTTATCAAACAATTCCGTTCCTGATTTTTGGATACACGATCATGTTTATGCCAGCATTGATAGGAGCGTTCAAATCTTCATTGCTAACCGTCAATCCACGAATTGAAGAATCGTCAAAAATCTTAGGTGAGTCAGAGCTAGGTACATTTCGACGTATATTACTACCCCTTACCTCGCCGGGTATCTATCACGGTATGTCCCTCGTTTTCTTGTTAACCATAAAAGAATTACCTGTAACTCTTATATTAGGCCCATTAGATTTTGGTACACTTGCTACAGCGTTATGGAACGCTTCAGAGGAAGCGTTCTTCCTCGAAGCCGCAATATCAGGGGTGCTAATTATAGTTCTATCCATTATCCCTATATTTGGATTGAACAAATTAACAAATGAGAGATCGTTATGGATACATTACAAATAGAATTAAAGAGTATCTCAAAAAGGTTCGGAGATACTCAAGCTGTAAATAATATCACTCTCAAAGTGAAAAAAGGCTCGATCCTATCTGTAGTAGGGCCAAGTGGTTGCGGAAAAACTACCCTATTAAGATTAATTGCAGGTTTTGAAAATCCAGACCAAGGTGAACTTTTAATCGGTGGAACTCCCATATGGGACCAAGTTAATAATGTTCCAGTACAAAAAAGAAACACCGGTATGATATTTCAGGACGGCGCATTATTCCCACATTTAGATGTACAGCAAAACATCGGTTTTGCTATTAACAAAGATGAAGGGGAAAATAGTGTTAACTCGTTAATAGAGTTAGTTGGGTTGAAAGAAAAGAAAACCCGTATGCCCCATGAGCTTTCCGGAGGAGAGCAACAAAGAGTTGCACTAGCGCGATCTTTAGCTACTAATCCTTCAACGTTACTTCTAGACGAACCCTTCTCTAACCTTGATATTCAAATAAGAAAAGATATTAGAACCGAAGTGAAAGATATACTTAAGTCTTACAACATGACAGCTATCTTTGTCACTCATGATCAGCAAGAAGCCGCCGAAATGGGCGATCAAATAGCGATAATGAAAGATGGGCAAATTGAGCAAATCGGAGATCCAGAAGAGGTGTATACGAACCCTACGACTGAATTCACTGCGACTTTCTTCAGTCAAGCGAATATGGTGAATTGTGATATTGATAAGAAAAAACTCAAGACATTTATATCTGAAACAGATCTGGACATAGATGGTGATTTGAATAGAAACATGAGAGTTCTTATGTACCCACATCAACTAAAAATAGAGCCTTCCAGCTCTTCTGAAGAAAAAAACGGTATTGTTAAGAAGCGGATTTTCCAGGGTAATACACACGGCTACACTGTTGAACTAGAAAATAAAGAGATTATAGATTTAATTCAAATAGAGAGGGTCCCCATTCAACCAGGATCTCCGGTAAAAGTGACTTATCTCCCGGGAGAATTTGTCATTTGCTTCGATAAAGGGGTTCAAAAAACATTTAAAGTGGGTTAACGAGCTTGATATATGGGAAATAGAAACCAAAATACCAAACTAGAACCAATGGTAATGATCAATAATGAGGCATACCTAAAATACACAACGCCACAGCCAGCAATTCTGTTAGATAGGGACGGTGTGATTATTGAAGAACAAACTAATTACCTTAGAACAGAAGATTCCATTAAATTTATACCGGGTGTATTAGAAGCAATAAAAAATATCACTGAACGGAAAATACCGATTATTGTTATAACCAATCAATCCGCTGTTGGAAGAAACATCATATCTCTCGAACAAGCAATTTTTCTTAATAGAGTTATCATGCAGCAAATAGAAGATTTCGGAGGGCGTCTCGATGCTGTTTATATGTGTTATCACCATCCCAGCGATAACTGCGATTGTAGAAAACCTGCGCCAAAGATGCCTCTTTTAGCCAAAGAACAAATGAATCTAGACTTCGCGAACTCTTACTTTATTGGAGATACTTTAAATGATATGAAAACCGCAAGAGCCGCAGGACTGAAAGAAGTATTGGTGCTTACTGGACATGGGGCGAGTGAATACGAAAGTTTGGACAGAGTAAACAAAAACAAATATCTGGTTGCCAATGATCTCTCACAAGCTACAAATAAAATATTCTCGTAAGTAGCCACGGGCAAGTCTGGCAGATATAATCGCAGTAAGCTTATACAGACCTCGTAAATTTACCTAAATAACAAAGTGGGTGGTCGAGGGTAAAAGCTCAATTAGGCATGCAAATGCCTACGCCATTAGTGTTAGGAGGTTTCAGATTGTCCCAAATATTGATAACAGGCGGGAGCGGTTATTTGGGGTCAATATTATCCGAATATTTGCTATCCCAAGGGCACCGAGTTACCGTACTCGATAACCTAGCGTTTAATCAACATAGCCTTTTCCACCTCTGTGCCAATGAAAATTTTGATTTTTATATTGGGGATGCTAGAGACCGCGATATGTTAGTCCCACTTTTAAGAGACACAGAATACATTATTCCACTGGCAGCCGTTGTCGGAGCACCTGCCTGTGATAAAGATCCCGCTTTAGCAGAGTCACTAAATTTTGAAGCAATTCAAACTATCAATAATTTGCGAGGAAAAGACCAAAAAATTATATTCCCAACAACAAACAGTGGGTATGGAACACAGACAGCGGAAGAATACTGCACTGAAGAAACACCCATGGAGCCAATCTCCATATACGGTAAAACTAAGGTTAGGGCTGAGCAACTACTATTAGATTCAGAAAACGTGATAACCCTACGTCTTGCTACCGTTTTCGGTGTTTCACCAAGAATGCGTCTTGATTTACTAGTTAACCATTTCGTACATGCTGCGGTAACGCAAGGTTATTTAACAGTTTTTGAGAAACACTTCAAACGAAATTATATACATATCAGAGATGTTGCAGACTGTTTCCAACACTGCATATCGAATTTCGATTCAATGGTGAACGAAGCTTATAACGCAGGCCTTGATAGCGCAAATATATCTAAAGAAGAGTTAGTTAACAAGATCAAAGAATTTGTTCCCAATTTCCACGTAAATTTTTCTGATATAGGAACCGATCCTGACAAGCGAAACTATATTGTTTCCAATGACAAGCTCAGAAAAAATGGTTTTGAAGCAAAAAGAACTTTGGACAAAGGAATAGTGGAATTAATAAAAGCCTATAGGATGTTAGGGCGAAGCGAATTCAGTAATGTCTGAGAAAAACTTTGGAATTACAGTCGGCTAGAAAAGGAATTCACATGGACAACGCAAAATTTTCTGAGAAAAGCCAGATTGATTTCGTCAAAAAAACATTTATTGAGAGTGCAGATGTTCAAATAAACACAGCTGCATCATGTTTAACAGATATCATTTCAGCAGCAAAACTAATGACTAAGTCACTACGGCGGGGTAATAAAATCCTCCTCTGCGGTAATGGAGGGTCTGCAGCAGATTGCCAGCATATGGCGACCGAATTGCTTTCTCAAATTGATCGGGATCTTGACCGACCTGGGCTTGCTGCAATTGCTCTTACTGCAGATACAACTTTCATAACAGGCTACTCAAATGATTTCGAATACAGTGGTGTTTTTGAACGACAAGTTAATGCTTTAGGCTCAGAAGGAGATGTTCTAGTAGCGATAAGTACTAGCGGAGAATCTGCTAACATATTAAAAGCTGTGGAGGCTGCCTCAGAAAAAAATATTAGTACCATAGGACTAACCGGAGAATCTGGAAAATTAAAATCTTTAGTTGATCTATCTATAGAAATTCCTAGTAATAATATCCAATTCATACAAGAGTCACATATTGTCACGGAACATGTAATTTGTATGCTTATTGAAAAATATCTTTTCAGCGAATAGAGGGCTCATTTAGTTGATAATCACGAGGACACCTTACCGGGTTTCATTCTTCGGCGGTGGCACCGATTACCCTTCTTGGTACCGAGAACACGGTGGCCAGGTCCTAGCAACGTCTATAGATAAGTACTGCTATATAACTTGTCGCTTCCTTCCTCCTTTTTTCGAACACTCCATCAGGTTGGCGTACTCTGAAATAGAACTTTGTAATACTATAGATGAAATTAAGCACCCTTCAATTCGAGAAACCTTGCGAAATGTAGGTATAAATTCAGCAATAGAAATTCATCATGATGGCGATATGCCTGCAAGATCCGGAATTGGATCAAGTTCATCTTTCACCGTAGGGCTCTTAAACGCACTATCAGGTTTGAATAACGAAAATATAACGAAAGAGGATCTCCTGAGAAGAAGCTTAATAATAGAACAAGAAATACTTGAAGAAACTGTAGGATCTCAAGATCAAACAATGGCTGTCCATGGAGGCTTTAATCACATTAAATTTAGTCAACAAGGAAACATCTCCGTCAACAAAATAGCAATCCCAACTGAAAATTTATCATTATTAAATTCCCATCTGATGCTATTTTTCACAGGTTTAACCCGGATGGCTTCATCAATCGCTTTAACGTATGTCAATAGTTTACAAAAAAATGAAATACGATTAACAAGGATGTCTTCTATGGTTGATGAAGCTATTAAT
>JAPYRO010000056.1:1660-7676 GCA_029941095.1 Dehalococcoidia bacterium | reverse complement strand
ACCTAACCTCGTTTCTCTAGCGGGTTTATTCTGTGCAATGCTGGGGATGTATTTTTCTGTGCTGCACATTTATCCTGCCGCAATGATTGGCTTGTTGTGGGCCGTTTTATTCGACTGGCTGGATGGCAGAATCAGTCGCCGAATAAAGACTCGTAGCAACGATCAGCGGAATTTTGGTATACAAATCGACTCGCTGATAGATATGATTAGTTTCGGTGCCTGCCCTGCGATCTTATTGCTGAGCTATGGCCAGTTCGACCCCTGGTTTATTCCCGGTGCCTTTGCAATTGTTGTTGCGATTTCTCTTCGCCTCAGCTATTTCAACATCTTCGGTCTTGACTCCAAATCCACCTATCTGGGACTCGCTGCCGACAACAACGTCATCATTATTGCCCTTCTTTTTCTAATTGAGGGCCAGGTGCCCCCAGAGGTATTCGCTAAGCTTCTTTACGCCGCCATTCTTGTGTTGGCCGCCTTACATGTCTCCCCCATCCGTACCCCCAAACTTACTGGCCGCTGGATCTACGTGATCACTCTCTATGTCATCATTCTGACTGCCATTTATTCAGTCCGCCTCCTAGGCGAATAGGATTGCCACTGACCTTATTTATCCAAGAGACTTAATATACGGAAATCCAACTAGTTAAAAGTTGAGCCAAATCGAAACGAGCGTCCGCTGCCAAACCCACAAGGATTCCATGTTTCTTAATAATTTCTTAAAAAGTATCCGTTAAGGTTCTATTACCCCAATGTAAAAATCAAGAAATTAAAAGTCGATTTTTCTTCAATAATTTTGATATGATTGGATATTATGAGCACCAATAATAACCGACAACTAGTTTTAATTTATATTTTGGTTGTTTTAATATTCGCTTTTGTTACGTGCTATGCGACGGAAGTTATAGACGAAGCGAATTTTCAAAAAAAACAGGGTACGATATCCATCCAGAGATAAATTAGGTATTCAGAGAGGATCGTTGTGACAGTGATCGGTAATTTAAGAGCTAAACTTAATCGATGGCAGTGGGCGGTGCTGTTCGCTGTTCTAATTTTGTCTATTTTTCTTTCGTTTCAACTTGTCGACTCAGGCTCTGGCGAAACGGCTGTTGGTAATCTTGACGCCACAGAGAGATTGGTGTCGGCACAAAAAGGCGACCTTGTTAATTCGGTATCATTTACAGGGAGTTTGATTTATCCAGATAAATATCAGGTCACTCTTGGCAGTTCTGGAACAGCAGATGAGATTTATGTTAGGGCTGCGGACCTAGTTTCGGAAGGAGATACGCTTCTTCAACTGGATACGGAGACTGTCGCAAACAGGGTTGAATTACTATCTGCTGCAAAAATTAAATTGCGTGAAGCTCAAGATTCATTGGATCAATTAATCTACAAGAGCCAAAAAGACGTTAATGAGGCTTCAATCAATTTAAGCAATGCAGAATTCAATTTGATTTCCCTACAAAAACAATGGAATAAAACAGTAGATAATAATCAAACTACGTTAACTCAATCGCGAGATGGATACGTGAGTTCGCTCGTTGGTTGGATCGGAATCAAGCCAAAAGATTACAATGATTCTATTGAGAAAATGATTGCCCCATCTATACTGTTTGATTCTTTATCTATTGATTTATTTCTCCTTTTTGATGGAACACTTTCCACGGATATCGCATATGCTCAGTATGCCCATCAAGCCCCTCTGGATGATCCTGCGACAGCATGGGATGAAACCTTGCTCTGGGGATGGAAAAATTTCCACCCTGAGCGAATTATCGGAAAATGTGATTCTATAGAGACACCCCTCGGAGCTCGATGCGTTAATAACGAAATTGATAATGCTTGGACTGCTTACAGTAATGCGAATAATGACCTTATCAAGAATGAAGCATTGGCAGGGAAAGCCTTATCAACCGCTGAATTATTGATTGATAAGGAAACTGAAAAACTCGGAGTCACTAACGAATTTCTCGCCGATGTTCTTAAAGGCTCAGATTCGCTGGAACTAAGTTTAAAACACGCAGAGGTATCTTCAGCGGAAATTCTTGTTCAAACACTTGAAGAACAACTAACGATAGTTGCACCGTTTTCCGGAATTGTGTCGAGAGTTAATATTGAAGCAGGACAACCCTTCGGGGCGATTGCTACCGCTATTGAAATACTGGATCCCAATACAATTGAATTGGAAGGCCAAATAGACGAAATAGATGTTCTTTATATTTCAATCGGAGCGGAAGCTACGGTATTAATGGACGCTTTGCCAGACACGGAAATATATGGTGTGGTATCGCATATCTCTCCTGTATCACAGACGAAAAATGGATTGGTTACTTACACTGTTAACGTGCAGATTGACCCGCCCCAAAATGTCACTTTGCTTGAAGGTATGAGTGCAACAGCGTCCATTGTTACCAGGGAATATGAAAATGTGTTATTGATCCCTGTAAAGGCCGTGCAAGGTTCCTATAGTCAACCCTTTGTTAGGGTTATGAACGAAAACGGTACACCTCAAAATAAATATATAAAAATAGGCCCTGGTGATGAATTCGTAGTAATAGTTGAAGAAGGTCTAATTGACGGGGAAGAAGTGATCGTTGAATTCACGGCTGAAGAAGAGATTGATCTTAATAATCAACTGAGATCGGTTTCTCGAGCGTCGTCTGGTGGTTCTCAACGACCGACTGGACCGCCTGGTGGGAGAAACTAGTAATATGATATCTCTTCAGAATGTTACGAAGACATACCAAATAGGCCCTTCCTTGATAAAAGCCTTGAACAATGTAAATCTTTCTATAGAAGCGGGCGAAATGGTTGCTGTCATGGGACCATCCGGATCTGGTAAGTCTACATTAATGAACATTGTTGGATGCTTAGATGTTCCTACTGCGGGTACATATTTACTTAAGGACCGCAAAGTTGAAGAACTATCCGAAAACGAATTAGCGGATATCCGAAGTACAAATATAGGGTTTATATTCCAGACGTATAATTTGCTTCCTAGGTTGACCGCGTTAGCAAATGTGGAACTTCCTTTGCTCTACGATGGTTCAAAAAATACTAAAACGAGAGCTTTAGAGGCGCTCGAAAAAGTTGGTATCGATGATAGAAAAAACCATAAACCTTCAGAATTATCAGGTGGGCAGCAACAGAGGGTTGGAATTGCCCGTGCTTTGGTAAAAAACCCTTCAATAATTTTAGCAGATGAACCTACAGGAAACCTCGATTCGAAAACAGGTATCGAAATCATGGGAATACTTCAAGACCTAAACAAAAATTCAAGAATTACGGTAGTTGTTGTTACTCATGAGGAAGAAATCGCTAATTATAACGATAGAGTGATTACTTTTAGAGATGGTTCTATTGTGTCAGATAAGCCAGTTTCAGATAAAATATTGATATCTGATAAATATTTATCGAATAGGGCAGCCAATAATGAAAATTAAATCCGTATTCCTGATGGCTATTTTTTCAGTTACCGCCAATAAATTACGGACCTTTTTGACTTTATTAGGGATAGTTATAGGTGTAGCTGCTGTTATATCCTTGATGTCTATTGGAAGAGGCACCCAACAGGCTATCACAGCACAAATAGAATCCTTAGGAACAGATCTTTTATTTGTCTCACCTAAAACAGGTGCAAATTTGACACTTGCTGATGCTGACCTAATTGCATCAGATCCTCGCTCTGATTTTCTGGTAGCACCACAGATAAGCGCTCCCGCATCTATTACTTTTAGAGGAGAAGAGACATCAGCGGTTGTTAACGGGGTTACAGGCGCTTACGGGTCTGTTAGAAACCTTGAAATTGGTTCTGGGCACTTTATATCACCCGCGCACGTTAAGAATAGAAATGAAGTGGTTGTGCTCGGTTACCAGGTGGCAAAAGATATTTTTGACGAAAGGCTACCAATTAACGAATATGTTTCTATTAATGGAAGAAGATTCAATGTTATCGGGGTATTAGAAGAAAAAGGCGGTGGAGCAAGGTTTGGCTCTGAAGACGGCCAGATCTTCGTGCCTCTGACGACAGCCTACTATAGATTGACTTCAGAGAGGACTACTCAAGGTGAAATCTCCGTCTCAACGATAAATGTTCAATCCATTTCAAATAGTGATTTGGTAGATAAAACCGTTGAAGATCCTAAAGAATATATTTCGGACATACTTAGATTTAGCCACCGTACCGTTGAGGATGATTTTTCCGTTACTAATTTACAAGATGTGATTAATACCTTGAATGAAGCTACTGCGGCTTTAGTCGTCTTATTAGGATCTATAGCAGGTATATCTTTATTTGTGGGTGGAATTGGGATCATGAATATAATGTTGGTTTCCGTTACGGAGCGTACGAGAGAAATTGGTATTAGAAAAGCATTAGGGGCAAAAAAAAGAGATATCTTGGGACAATTTATTACTGAGGCAGTGTTAATTAGCGTGACCGGTGGAGTTATTGGCGCATCTTTTGGCGCTTTTATATCTTATTCTATAAATAGACTACGTCTTTTTGGCCCAGATTTTGAAACTGTTATAACCGCAGATATAGCCATATTAGCATTAACAGTTGCGGGAGTGATCGGACTATTTTTTGGTATTTATCCTGCTGCTCGAGCAGCAAAACTTAATCCCATTGATGCGTTGAGATATGAATAGATCATTTATTGGAGGTGTGAACGATGGATAAAAGTAAATTTACCATCCTGCTGATGTTGGTGGTTGTCTACGGAGGATCAGTAGGTGGTGCATTCGCGGTAGGAAGAAACACCGTACAACTAGAGCAGCAAACCACCGTTTCATCTTCGGATTTACCTTCTGAAACTAGTCGTGTTCCTGTTTCCAATAATATTGATAGAGCCTCCATTAGAGAGAAAATACAATCGGGAGAACTAAAGAGAGAAGATCTTATGGGTTTAGGGTTTTCCGGTGAGGGCCCTGTTTTAAGAGAACCTGCTGTCATAGGAACAATAGTGAAAATAACTACCGACTCATTACAATTGGAGACTAATAAAGGAGATATCCAAATAAACATTAATGAACAAACGAGGATCAATAAGCCGGCTGAAATTGGAGATTTGAACGTTGGCATGAAAGTCTCTATAGCTGGGGTATCCAAAGATACTATGCAAGGTAATTCGTTTATTCAAATTTTGGATTAACAATTTGATAAATACTATACATATATAGTTGTCTCGAATATTTATGTTCTCTATAATGATTTGGTGTGGTGATTTGGGATGACGAGCGATACACTCATGGGTTTTGATGTTGTTTCAGCATGTTAAATTCAAAGATCGGATAAGGAGAGACTTACTTGAACTCAATTAACTTTGGTGGAATCCGCGTTTTGGCTATCAGCTTGGTAATTGTTTCCACTATATTTTTTGCTATAGCCTGCGGAGGTGGAGACACTTCCACAAGTGTAGCGACTGATTCCCCTTCAGCAACTAATAAACCTGTTGAAGCTCAAGCTGAAAAAACCACGACAAACCAAGAAACTCAAACGGAATCAACTAAAGAAGTTAAAGAGACTCCTAAAGAGACTCCTAAAGAGACATCTACCGCGACTCCAACACCGGCTCCCAAAGCTGAAGAGCCGGCTCCCAAAGCTGAAGAGCCCGCTCCCGAACCTGAAGAACCAGAACTTTATGAAGGATTTTTTATATTAAAGAAAGACACTTTGCAAGGTGTAGCGAGTAATGATATTGAAACGTACGGGTGGTTGAAAAACGAGGCTGAAAATGATTCTGGTTTAATGCTTTTCGATTATAACGGGGTTTCCGTTACACTTTATTGGAGGCCTTGGACGGATAGTGCAGATGAACTATTAAACTCATCATACTCTGTATTAACAGCTAGCCGACCGTCGATGGAATTCTCTGCAATAAATGATGGTCCTATAACTGTCAATTCTGATTCTGACGGCAGCGAACTCGAAGGAAAGTATGCTTCTTTTTCGGTTAAAAATGAAGAAGGCACTTTGAGTGGAGGTTTAATGGGAATTTGGGTTTGCGCACCATCAGAT
>JAPYRO010000056.1:1126-1650 GCA_029941095.1 Dehalococcoidia bacterium | reverse complement strand
CCATCAGATACTTCTGGTTCTTTAGATAGAGGATTCACGTTAACAGCAACAGGTGCTGATGCTACTACGGCTCAGCTTCGATTTAATAGATTGTTAGGAGCGTTCCAATGCGGGGAATAGATAATAGCTTTGTAGACAATAAGTATGGTAGACGTCTTAATATGGTTATATCTATATTAATAACTCTCATTATGCTTTTTGCACCTATAACTCCGGCCTTTGCCGATCACGGTGGCTCGCACAACCCACCACCCGGTAATGACCCACCACCCAGTAATGACCCACCACCAACAACTACATATACACCACCAGCAACTACATATACACCACCAGCAACAACTACGTCACCACCAGCAACAACTACATATACACCACCAGCAACAACTACGTCACCACCTCCTGGTTCAAAAGGACCTGCAGATGACAAATCAGGTACACCGGGTACCACAGGTACACCAGGTGCTAAAGATACACCGGGTACCACAGGTACACCAGGTGCTAAAGATACACCGGGTACCACAGGT
>JAPYRO010000056.1:0-1026 GCA_029941095.1 Dehalococcoidia bacterium | reverse complement strand
ACACCAGGTGCTAAAGGTACACCGGGTACCACAGGTACACCAGGTGCTAAAGGTACACCAGGTGCTACACCAGAAGGTAAAGCACCAGTAGGAGCTCCAGCAGGAGGAGCAAAAGGGGAATTAGATAAACAAAAAGCAAACGATTCGCTTGATCAAGCCAAAAAAGCTGATTTCAGTAAATTAGGAACTACAGAAACCGCAAAATTAGCTCAGAACATGAATGCCGATGGATTCAAAGATATGGGTACAGATAAAGTAAGAGATATGGCTAAGAACATGAATTCTGATGGATTCAAAGATATGGGTGCTGCCGGAGTAGCTGGAATGGCCAAGAACATGAATTCTGATGGATTCAAAGATATGGGTGCTACTGGAGTAGCTGGAATGGCCAAGAATATGAATGCCGATGGATTCAAAGATATGGGTGCTGCCGGAGTAGCCGGCATGGCGAAGAACATGGATGCTGATGGATTCAAAGGTATGGGTACTGCTGGCGTAGCCGGCATGGCGAAGAATATGAATGCCGATGGATTCAAAGATATGGGTTCTGCTGGCGTAGCCGGCATGGCGAAGAATATGAATGCCGCAGGATTCCAAGGTATGGGTACAGATAAAGTAAGAGATATGGCGAAGAACATGGATGCTGATGGATTCAAAGGTATGGGCACTGCTGGCGTAGCCGGCATGGCGAAGAATATGAATGCTGATGGATTCAAAGATATGGGCACTGCTGGCGTAGCCGGCATGGCGAAGAATATGAATGCCGATGGATTCAAAGGTATGGGCACTGCTGGAGTAGCCGGCATGGCGAAGAATATGAATGCTGATGGATTCAAAGATATGGGTGCTACTGGAGTAGCCGGCATGGCTCAGAATATGAATGCCGATGGATTCAAAGATATGGGCACTGCTGGCGTAGCCGGCATGGCTCAGAACATGGATGCCGCAGGATTCAAAGGTATGGGTATAGATAAAGTAGCAGGCATGGCGAAGAATATGAATGCCGCAGGATTCCAAGGTATGGGT
>JAPYRO010000055.1 GCA_029941095.1 Dehalococcoidia bacterium | reverse complement strand
GGGGTACATCGTAATAGTCGTTTTACTGCCAAAACCGTCCCTGTAAATGCTCCTTTTGTTTCGATAGCTTCTTTTGCGTATTGTGAGCAAGTAGGAGTATATATACAAACGCTATTCACAAGGTAAGGCGATATGCCTAATTTATATGCTTTAATTAAAATCAGTAGGGTTTGTTTCAATTCTTAAAACTTTCTTATGGTTTTAGTGGTTGCCTAAGCTATATTGGAAGTTCATTTTTCAAAATCCCCGATCTTTTTAATGTATCTTTAACGCTTTCTTGTATCAACTTATAGTCCGCTTTGGCAGTTTCTTTTCTAGCGATAAAAACCATATCGTAGCCTTCTAATAAATTGAATGAATTAATGGATTCTCTTAAGAGCCGTTTTACTCTGTTACGCACAACTGCTCCACCGACACGTTTACTGACAGCAAATCCTGAACGAGAATGGGCTGTTTTGCCTGGGGACCATCTAAGTATAAGCATTCGGTTAGACACGGCTTTTCCGTTTTCTGCTATGTGGTTAAAGTCGGCGGTTTTTCTAATTCTTAATTCTTTTGAAAGCCCCATTTAGAACTTCCTTAAACGGTGAGACTATGGCGACCTTTAGTACGCCTACGTGAAATAACGTTTTGGCCCCCGTTAGATCCCATTCGGGAACGGAAACCATGAACTCGTTTTCTGCGTCGGACTTTTGGTTGATAAGTACGCTTAGGCATAGCTAGAGCAGTATATGGTTTTCAGTGGATAATCGCAAGTAGTTTGGTGAATTTATGGATGTTTTAGTGGCTCAAGAAATTTTAAAGAGGGTGCTTTTGAGGGATTCCTGGTTTTCGAGAAAATTCTGAAGGTGTCTTACTGATTTTTTTTATGAGCACAATTTTTCTCCCTTGTTTTATCTTGGGTAAGTTCAATTCATCGATTTGCTCTAATTCCCCTCCAAGTAGCTTAAGGCCAGTTAACGAGGCTTCAATCTCCCTGTTTATATCTCCTTGTTTGTACGCAACCATATGACCTCCCATTTTTAGGAATGGAAGACATAATTCGTTTAGGACAGCAATACTTGAGACTCCTCTGCATAAAACATAGTCATATTTTTCTCTGTGTTCTCTTTTATGGGTTAATAATTCGGCTCTTTCATTCTCCACGGATGTAGAGTTTGATATATCTAAAACATCCAGTATATGCTTTAGAAACTTGGTTTTTTTCGATTGTGATTCTACTAGTGTTACATTTGCTTGTGGATTCAGTATTTGTATAGGTATCCCGGGTATTCCGGCACCAGTTCCTAAATCTAATATTTTTGTTTCTTTTTGAATATCAACGGTATTTATAATTGTAAGGCTATCTAAAAATAAAATTTTCTCTATATCAATTGGAGTCTTAAGGCCTGTTAGATTAATATTCTCATTCCATTTAAGAATGTCATCCCTGTATTTTATAAACGATGCTTTTTGGAAATCATCTAGGGTAACGCCTAAAAGTTGGACGCCTTCTAAGAATTCGGAAGATAAACTGCTCATGATTCTAGTTTAATTACTTTCTATCTTCGCTGCCTAGGTGAGATATCTCTAATCGTAGTAGGAGTTCCCTTGTAACATCCAACGGTGTAAGGGTATTCAATTGTCGCATGGTAGTGGTACCCAAGTGATCCATGGGCGTGACCATGGCATTCATCTAAATCTTCGTTAGACATTTCTTTCCCCTCCTCGCCATTATACCCATAGATAGGGAATCCATCGTTAATGTACCCCACGATTCCTGAATGACCGTCATCCATAATCTCGTTATCCAAGCGAAAAGGAATGTAATGGTAATGGTAATTAGTTCTCGCCGGGTGCCCCCCAAAAATATCGACAATTTCTCTTGCAAGGGCATCTTCTCCTCGCCCGTCAGAAGCGTTGTAAAGTACAACTCCATTTTTTGTGACTCCAATTGCACCAAGCGACACGCAGGTTGGGGATGGAGCTACGGAAGGCTTGGTAGTATAAGAAAAAGATCGATCTGTAGCAGCGGGTACCCCAGGATTTCCATCTATCGCGGTTAATTGTGGGTATTGTGTCATAGGCCAATCACCTATTTTCTCATCGACTGGCAGGTTATTGATCTGAATTTGGCGTTCTCCACCCAATATATTTTCTAGGTATAATCCGATACCTGGGCTAAAGGTTCCAGAAGGTAACCATAGTTTTTGGAAAAAATTCCATGTCTTTTCAGAAAAATTGATCCAGGTAATTTTGTTTTCATTTGCCCCTGGTGCATTTGGGTTTGGCCCGGAACATGAGTACAGATACCCTTTAGCAGGAGTGGTAGTAGTCAAGTAGTGATCACCTAGAGGCAACTTACTGCAATTGGGGCCATTATCGTCATTGCACAGATCAGGTGATACTAGGAAAAGGTTAGCGCTCTGGGTTGTTACCTCGGGCTCTGCTTTCTTTACGGATGTTTCTGTAGGTGTTACTGGATTAACTGCTGTTGTTGTTGATGTGGAAGTAGTTCTAGCACTTACCGGAGTCGCTGTCGGTGTTGTGGCTACTGGAGTTTGGCTTGGGCCTCCGCTATCACCACAACCCACTAAGAGAAGGGTTAATCCGGCTAAGAATATATATGTTAGATATCTCATGCTACCGCCCCTCTAACTTACTCTATTCCAAGTAGATTCTTGATCCCTGATCTTGTCTTAAATAATATCAATCACTGCTTTTAAGTTTGTAAGGATTGGGACTCGGAGGGCACTCTGGTGGACATAATGGGCTTACATCTCTGGTAGTTCCCGGAACCACGAAGTTAGCCTCCCTGTTTGCAAATGCAATACTCCAACCCCAGCCTTCTGGATCAGATATGGATATAGAGAATTCAGACGTGTCTCCCAAAAAATTGTAATCATGTTTCAAACTAAAGTTTTGGCCCTGCCTCAATTCGAACACCTGGGTTTCTCTAACACTATCATTTTCAAAAATCTGAATTGAAAAGGTCATTGGACCACCTATACCAGCAACCAGCAATTGCCAATCTTCTTCAATATTGATGTTATCTAAAACGGCATCCCCCCATCCAAATTCGCTGTATAGAATCTTATCTGTTTCAAATCCTAAATCTGCAGGGTATACCATTGCCACAGAATCTAATTGTTGATCTTTAATTCCGTCATATAAAAAAACGTCAACTTCATTATCATTAAAGGGGTTTTCTTCGCCGCTGATCATCCAACCCATGGCATCAGGCAATCCCCTTCCTCGGTTCCAATCGTTTCCAAAACTCTTACTTTCCCAACCTTCTATGGGGTTACGATAAATATTTCCAAACTTCCTGACCACATCCTCTGTAAAAATAGCTGGAGCATATACAGTACGAGGCTGTTTAATGAACGAAAATGCTATGTGCGGAGAACCGGATTTACTGCCTACCATTTCATCAAATGATGGAACATACATGTAGCCCAAGATATCTCCTTTTTTGACAAATTGACCATTATCAACAACTACAAATTGTTTATAAAAGTCTTTTGGCTTCCCAACAAGCTCAGGGATCATATATGGCTCCATCTGGTACATAAACTCTATGGACTTGCCGTTATGTGTAGCGACTCTCAAAGTAAATCCATATGCAACATGCCACCAAGGAGGTGTGGAATTTGAATGGTCTACTACATTATTAAACCATGATTCACCCATATTTATGTAACCATCTGCAACTGCATAAATAGCAGGAAAATCGCTAGGGGCTTGGGCATTTCTCCATCTGGAGTCGCTGCTTGAAAAATATATCTGCGCATCGTTGTGCGGCCGAGGACTGCGGGCACCTACAAATGGATGGCCCGCGATAATATCTTCAAAATCAACAAAAAACCTGTCACTTTTATTTGTCGCAAAATAACTTATATCCGGCAATGTTTGTGGACTCTGAGCGCCTCGCTGTTCCTCATGTTCGTCATCATCGTCATCATCGTCATCATATTTTTGATATTGGTCTTCTCCTGTAGCTGAAGGAGCAGGATTATTTTCATTAGATGTATCTACTACAGATTCGGTGTTAGATTCAACTGCACAAGCGGGGATAAGGAAAAGAAGTCCAATTACCAATAATAAATATTTCATGCTACTGACCCCTCTAACTTACTCTATTCCCAATAAATTCTTTATCCCTGATCTTGTCTTAAATAATTACATTTTCACCACTTTTGCGCCACTTTAATTTATAGAAAAAACATACCTGTAAATCCAATTACCCAGATTTCATATCTGAATTATTAACGTGCAAACGGTTTTCCTTGTAGCCCCTTTAAGAATCTAACTTCACCTAGATGAAAGTAGCCGTGGCCCACGATAACACTTTGAATTTGCCTTCCAACTGTTTGGCGAGGGTTATCAGGGTTTAGAGGGCGATCGTAATCCTCTTCTTTAAACTTCCCAATCCCTTCCCAGACAGCTGCTGAAACTTGTTCTACATAAGATATTATCAATTCATAATCCGGGGCGAGTGTTTCCACTTCGTCGGGCGTGAACCCTGTCCCAGAATCCTTTTCTGTAAGACCAAATTTTGTATGCCATTCCTCTTGTATCCAGAGTGGTTCTGTTCCAGCAGGCGTGGAAACGCTATGCCACACGTTATCTTGTACTCTTGCGAAATGCCAAAGAAGAAAAGCAATGTGATTGGCTTCAGGGGTTGGCCGAAATAACATTTGCTCCGGCGTCAGGTCTTCTGTTTCAATAACGAAACTTCGGTTTATCTCATTTACGGCCATTTGAATGAATCTTGATGTGTCCATAATTATTAATCCTTATCAATATCTATCATTATTTTTTAATATGATTGTGAATTACAAATATAATTGTAAATGGAAAACTCCAAAAAGCTCCACCTGCTAACCCCAATAAAGCATAAGATATAAATGGTTCGGAGCCTGAAGCCCCGAAGGAAGCACCTAGTATTGGAATTACAAAGGTTAAATTCCCAATAGCTATAAATGTCATTAATCTTAGCTTGAATATTTTGGCAAATATAATAGCCGTCAATGATGGGATAAATAATGTCAAAAGAAATTCCCAAAATTCAAATAGATTATCCTGGCTAAGGAAATTGTTGGCTAATATAAACAAAATTGATACAAATGAACCTAATAACGAAGAATAGAGGGTAAATTTAAGGTGATTTAACATAAGGGCAAGCTATTGTGATTCCAGTAGAACAGAAATACCTCGGCAGAGGGTAACATTCATTCGGCTTTTACGGCTACAATTTGCCAGGTAATATCTTCATTGGTTTCCACGGAAACTTCAATTTGGCCTTCATCCATTTTGCCGCTCTCGTACGTGGTAACTCCATTCCCCAAAGGCCTAGAATAGATGTTTCGTTTTTCGTAACTACCCCCTACCAAAACTTTGATTGGTCCTCCAGCGGAGGCGATAACTAAGAGATACGATTGATCGGCATCAAACTTTGAAAGCACGTGACTGCCAGAAGACTCAAAGGAAGCGATAATATCTCGACCAGAAGCAAGTGCCTGGAATCCCGGAAGTTTCCCTGATACTTCTGCCTGCAGGGAAGATCCATTATTTGAATTGGACTTAGAGGAAGTAGTTTCCAAGGAAGATGAACCTTGGAGTCTCAACCACATTGTAGGGTCATCAGTATTTCCAGGATTAGCAAAGAATTCACCCTCGCAAACTAGCGGATTTCTAGCACGCTCTTCCGCAGTTATTATAAAATCTGATTTCGATACATCGGCAATTTTCTGGTATTCGCTAAATAAATCATCGGTCATAAACTCAAAAATTGAGTGGAGTTGGACTGTAGCGATGCATCCTGGTAACTTACCCGCTCTACCTTGCCGTGAATCGGCAGAGTTGCAACTGGAGGGAACACCAGACCCATCTAAATATCTCTTCACTATAATTTCCCCGAGCCCATACCCGATGAGATCACCAGCTTTAACCTGGTACCCTTCTGCGGCTGGCGTAGAGTCTCCCCTCATCATCATCAGTCCGTTAGTTGGAGGAATTTTCTTGATGATTTCATCAAGTGGGTTAACATGCATATGGGAGATCCATACGTTTGGTGCACTATCTGGACGTATATATATATTCCAGTCGCGATAATCAGCGGGTGGTTCCTTACCAGTTTGTTCTCGATAGCTAATCTCCCAGTCATCTGAAAAACCACCTGAAGGTTCCGATAAATAAAGAACAACGCCGTCAACGGGTGAATAAATAGGCTGTGTGAACCGAGTACCATAGTAGTCGATTGGAATGAAGTAATGCTTCATCGAGCAGCACCCCTCAAAGGAATCCGAGAAATCGTGACCAGCGGATGAGCGGAACTTAGATACGAGAGCTATATCACTAAGCTTTATATGTGAAGCTGTGATGAATTTAGGAAGTTCAACGTCTGCCCATGATTCTAAGTTTTTGACCAGCCCTCCACGTCCAAATTCATCACTAGGTTTAATAACAGTAGCTGTAGCTGGTAAAGGTGTAGCAGTATTTACAATCTCAGCTGTCTCTTTTATCGCGCTTACTTCGTCAGTAGCATCAATATCTTTTGTACTAACTCCACAAGCTACTACTAGGAGCATCAATCCTGCTAAGAATATATATGTTAGATATTTCATTATTACCTACTATGATGTCACTTTATAAATACAGGTGGCAAGAGTATAAGATATTTTTCTTCGATTGTGTTTTGCCTACCGGCCTCCAATGCAATTACTGTTGATTAAAAACGTTGAGAATAACGTTGATTTTATCTTAGAGACCACTGGGGCTAGTTAATGTATTTCAGTAGCTCCTTTCTCTTCTCTCTTCTCGCATTCTGCACTAGTAGCTCTTTTATAAGACTCCTTGAATTATCAGACGTGATCCCATCACCAGAAAAGCAACCAAAAGAATTTTACGAAATGTATCTTGTGGTACCTTGCTTCGCATTAATTCTCCTATTCTGAAGCCTATTAGCGTAATTATTAAACCTATTAGTGACTGTAGAGCTGTGTCAAAGTTTAAAATGCCCGAGATATACAGCCCGAGTGCTAAAGGTACGGATCCTGATAAAAATAAGAATCCCGTGATACTAACAAATTCATCTTTCGAATAGTTCTTGCTTATCAAGTACATGGCTATAGGTGGGGCCCAAATTGAACTTAATCCTCCTAGTATTCCTGAGCTTAAACCAAGTGGTACATGCCATTTATAACTGCTGCCTACTGGTATTTTGATGCCAAACATTGTTTGTAATGAGAAAATTACCATGGCAAATCCTATTGTCATGGTTAATAAAGATTGAGGGTACGAGGCTATAAACATTGAAGTAATTAAAATACTTATCATTATTGATAGGGAAAAGTACTTATAGGTAATCGCTACCCTTAATGGGTTTGGGGATCGAATATATTGGGCAAAATTTGTGACGAAGATTGGAATTGTTAGTAAAGGTATAGCGGCTGTAGGTTCCATTACTAGTGTGAGTAGAGCCATTACAGTTGTTGGTAACCCCATACCAAGGAATCCTTTGATGATTCCTGCGACTAGAAACGTTGATATTAAGAAGAAGAGTATTAAAGGGTTTACAGCGGGTAAAAATAGGTTTAGATATTCCATGTCGAATTTATCTCTCCAAAACTATACATAATAATCGCAGGCATTAGTGGATGGTGGGCGATACTGGATTCGAACCAGTGACCTCTGCGATGTCACCGTACACATACTCTATAACATCCACGTATTCTATTTTTTCAACTACTACTTCTTTAATAATTATCTCAGGTTCAGTGGTATAAGCGGGGATAAGGG
>JAPYRO010000054.1 GCA_029941095.1 Dehalococcoidia bacterium | reverse complement strand
AATCGGCAGTGTTGTTCTATAGAAGATACTCAAGATGCAAAAAGAGTGTGCCAAATTCTCGGAATACCTCACTATGTATTAAATTTTGAAAAAGAATTCCAAAAACATGTCATGGATTATTTTATTCAGGAATACAAACAAGGGAGAACCCCACACCCTTGCATCGCATGTAATGATAAAATCAAATTTGCCTTTTTTTTAGATAGGGCAATGACTTTGGACGCTAACTTTATAGCGACAGGTCATTACGCAAGGCGTGTCAAACAGGGGTCTGAATATCGTTTGAAAAGAGCAATGGATGAAGGAAAAGATCAAACCTATGTTTTATACGGGTTATCACAAGAAGATTTAGAACGAGCCCTGTTCCCCATCGGGGATCTTCCAAAAGAGCAGGTAAGGTCTATAGCAAAAGAACTCAACCTCCCAGTGGCAGATAAACCAGATTCGCAAGAAATCTGTTTCGTGCCAAACGGTGATTATCGTCAGTTTCTCATAGATAAAATCGAGTTCACTCCAGGTCTTATAATAGATCTAGACGGAAATACAGTTGGAAGCCATAACGGGACCGCGGGTTATACAGTAGGACAGCGTAAAGGCCTACCGTCGAGTAAAACTGGAAAACGACAATTCGTTGTAAACATAGATGCAGAATCAAATACCATAGTCATAGGGGACCATGAGAGTCTATTTGCGAGAGGCCTTGAGGCATCTGATGCTAATTTTATTTCTGAAACTATAGTTGAATCCCTGGAGGAGAACCCAGACATAACAATAAAATTGCGCTATCAAGCCCCCATAATAAAAGCGAAATTCATACCCGGCAAAAATCCCTCATCTTTCTCGATAATATTTGATTCGCCTCAAAGAGCGGTCACACCGGGTCAAGCGGTGGTCTTATACAAGAAGGATATTCTAATAGGTGGAGGGAAAATCGACCAAGCTTTACTTTCGGATGCCGACGAAACTTCCGAAAATAAGGTAGAATTAGCCGCGGGGGAAAAATAGATGTCCATCATAGCAATAACTTTAGCTACTAAAAATTGGCTAAAAAAGAAAGACCTTGATACGAACGGCACTTACAGTGAGGTTAATTCACAAGGCTACATATCTACAGATTTTCTATATGGAGCCATCGAAGCTGCTGAGCAAACTATTCTACAATCAATAGAAACGTTCTCTGAAAAAGAGATGCTGTGGCGACCGTATCCGGAAACACCGTCGACTGGATTCTTAATCTGGCACGTCGCGCGAGTCCAAGATGTACTCATACACAAATACATTCTCGAGCAACCTGAAATATGGTCAAGCCAAGGGTGGGCACAACAATTCGGCCTCCCGTTGGATGAGACGGGGCAAGATTATACTGGTGAACAAATATCGCATTTTGAAGAACCGCCCAAATCAGAACTGGTCGAATATTTAAAAACAACTTTCCGAGCAGCCCTTAGGTCAGTCGAGAAATTAGGTTCACATGAAGAAACTCTTCCAGAAGAAAAAATGATGCAAAGTATGCGTTACCTGATAATTTTAAATACACATGTTAATCTTCACGCTGGTTCTATAAATTACATAAGAGAAGTTTTGACCGCGTCAAGAGAGACGCCTGAAGTCCCATACGAAGCATCCTAAACTGAATAATAATGCCTTCTAAATCAATAGGGAAACCTACACTGGCATATGAACTTAAATTAGCGAGGCTTGGGGCAACAATAATAGCGGGAGTGGATGAAGCAGGCAGAGGATCTCTAGCCGGACCAGTTGCTGCCGCTGCGGTGATTCTACCTGATGATCCTCTACCTTGGTTCGAACAAGTGAACGATAGTAAACAGCTTACAAGTAGGATAAGAGAAAAACTTTATAAACAAATCATCAATGATGCCCATGTTGGACTGGCAATGGTCCCATCAAACGTCATTGATCAGATAGGAATAATAAAGGCTACCCAAAAAGCCATGTTGCAGGCTATTGATATCGTAAACCTTAAGCTAGATGGACTGCTAATTGATGCTGTAGACCTACCTGAAGCACATATTGAACATAAGCTATCAATAATCCGAGGAGATCAATTATCAATCTCAATCGCTAGTGCATCAATCATAGCTAAAGTAGCCAGGGATACTCTAATGAAAGATTTAGATCATCAATTCCCAGGATATGGTTGGGCACGAAACAAAGGGTACGGTACAGAGGGGCATCAAAAAGCTCTATCTAAATTAGGGCCCAGCTCACTTCATCGGCAAACTTTCATAACCAAGTTTGATTTACCTTTAACTTGACACCAATTCCTAGCATGATTACTATGTCCGAACATGGATACGTGGAAGGGGATAGAGGCCCGATATCTTTTGAAGGATAAAATTGATCTTAACACCAAAAGGCTATTAAATAGCCTCGAAAGTAGTAATTTATATAATTACCGTAAACTTAAATTTATACACAGCAAAGTACTTTCCAGTGGCTTTAATGAAGCCCCAACCAGCTCAGTTTTCACCGTGTTTGGTAAATCCTCTCATGGATCCTCCACATCGTACTCTTCCGTTTTATATGGACCCAAAGCTATTTTATAGCATTAGTATTAAAAAGAGACATCTGAATTGATTGCATTATCGCCCCTAATTTACTCAATTGAATTAGCTTTTATAGTAATCATGGTATTAGTTTTATCTTCAGCAGAAACTGCTTTTTCGATTGTTAAAGGAGACAATCTTGAGCGACTTGTACAAAGTAGGTCCGCGGGAGCAAGACGGCTAGAATCGCTTCAAGAAAAGAACGCTTCAGTTATGGTATCTCTACTAATGGCTAGAACCATACTTATAGTGCCGTTTTTAATAATTAGTATCAACTTTGGACAAACCGTATTCCGAGGGCCTTGGACAGATATTCTGGCGGCAAGCGCGGCTCTGGTAATTATAATAGTCACTCAAACCGTGGGACAACTATGGGCAAATAATAATCCTGAGAACCTTGCATTAAAATTAACCCCCACTGTTTCATTAATAACTAAAACATTATCTCCTGTTGTCAAAATCATGACGTCATTAGTGATACCACCGATAACAAAATTACTAGGTAAAACATCTGAAACCAATGGCAGTGAAAATGATAACGCCAATATTGACAGTTCAGAAAGTTTACTTGTAGACGGTGATTCTTTAAGAACCTTGGAAGATGACAAACTAGGACGCCAAATAATGCGGGGCGCTTTAAGGCTCGAATCAATGTCAGTTAAGGAAATAATGGTTCCTCGCCCAGATATAATAAGTATAGCAACCGATAAAACTGTACGAGAGGGTATAAATACTATCCTAGAAGAAGGCTATAGCCGGATTCCTTTATATCATGAAACTATAGATAACATAAGGGGGGTCGTATACGCAAAGGATCTGCTTGCGGCATCCCAAAAAGAACCTTCTGCAAACTTAGCGAGCGTAGCGCGTTCGGCTTTGCTTATACCCGAAACAAAAAAGTTGGGTTCGCTCCTTCGTGAATTTCAAGAAAAAAGAGTTCAAATAGCCCTAGTCATTGATGAATACGGGAGCCTATCTGGTCTAGTCACTAACGAGGACCTCTTAGAAGAAATAGTAGGAGAAATAGAGGACGAGTTTACAGTGGCGGAACCCCTAATTGAACAAATTAATGAAGACACGGCAATTATAGATGCAAGAGCACCTCTACAATATGTAAATGATTTATTCAAAGTTGATCTAGAAGCAGAAGGCTCTGCCACATTAGGTGGATTGATTTACGATAGATTAGCGAGAATGCCTCACCCCGGAGATATAATTGAAGATGATCAAGTACGGATACGTGTACTAACAACTTCAGGGAGAAGGATAAGAAGAGTACGAGTGAACCGTCTAGACCTTGAAAACGACAAAGTAAACCTCACCAGAACAATAACACCAGATAGATGATATGCACTGTTTATCTACAATTTAAACTAAACCCAGTAGGTTCTGCCTACGGTGTTTCTAACAAGTGATTTTACTCGATATCCGCTTATTGATCACAGTAATAGTTTTGTTTTGGCAAGTAGGCAAGCCAAGCTATAAACTTAAACATATGTTTTAAATCTAATACGGTTACTAATCAGCAAGGTTTCAACAGATTAAATATACTCACCGAATAGTTAACACTGGTTTAATCTTATTTATTAGTTGAAGTAAATAAGATGTTGTACAAAGATAAACTAAAATAAAAGAACCCCCCCAAAAGGGGGTTCTTTTATTTTTAGTTCCCTTAGATTATCTAATCTATTCCCCGGTTATAGGATCAGGTAGAAGAGTTGCTTTTACATGTAAAGCTGTTGTAGCAGAAGCTCCATCGCGACCGCCTGTTGCTTTAAGTGTATACACTCCAACACCAAGTCCGGATGGAATTGCTGGGCTACCAGCAGAGCCTAGAGTTGCCTCAACTGCTCCTGATCCATTGGTCTTAGCACTACCAACCGTGTGATCACCGCCAGGGCCATTAGCTTCAACTATCGTCACTGTGATCGTATCTTTACGGCTAAATCCCGATAAAGTTACTTTCAACGTTTCCTGACCAGCAACATTTCTAGCTGTGGATACAGCTACTGAAGCAAACCTAGCAGCGCTGCCATCAGCACCGTTTTTACCGTTTGCTCCGTCTGAGCCGTCTGAGCCGTCTGCGCCTGCTGGTCCCGCTGGACCTGCTGCGCCGGCCGCACCCGCTGCACCTGCTGCGCCTGCTGGACCTGCTGCACCTGCTGAACCTGCTGAACCTGCTTCACCAGCAGGACCTGCACAAGCAGCGACTAGCAACATTCCAATTAAAGATAGTATAACTAGGGGGTAAATCGCTTTCCCTTTGAACACGATGGTTCCTCCTTCTAGGAGATTTATAAACGGATACCTATATCCGATAAACCACATACTGTGGTCCAATAAGGTCATGATATGCATTCTAGGTTAGGTGTGTCAAGTAATTTAACATAGGAAATCTTTTAAATGTCTTATGAATGTCTTGAATGTTAATCAAACAGCGCCAACCACTGCTATCAGTCCCAAGCACTGCTATAATGACAATCCGAGATGCTCGCGTCTTTTTGGAGAGGTGGCCGAGCGGTTTAAGGCGTCGCTCTCGAAAAGCGGAGTCTCCTTATTGGGGGACCGTGGGTTCGAATCCCACCCTCTCCGCGGAGAGATGCTGGAGTGGCTGAACAGGCACGCCTGGAAAGCGTGTAGAGTCTGCAAGGGCTCTCGCGGGTTCGAATCCCGCTCTCTCCGCCAGCCTATCAGTTATAAGGAATATATTTATGGATATGCTAACTGCTAGTTTTATTATTATCAGTCTATTTTTTTTGATAGTGGTTTTTTCTGTTTGGAGCTCCAAACAGAAAAAGGATCGCAAAAAAGAATACCAAGAAATAACTGAGACTATCATTAAAGAACAATTAGGAAACGCTTTCCCAGAAGCTGTTAACAAATCTTCCGATTATTTAATCAAGTTAAACAAACAGCATATGGAGTCTTTAACAAACGATTTTGAACAGAAGAGAAATTATATAGAAAAAAGTATGGACAAAATTTTTGGTAGTATTCAAAATTTGACAACCTCGACAGGAGAATTAGGAAGCAAAATCACTACAGAAATCAAAAACGTAGGCGAACAGGCAAATGAATTAAGAAACACAACGGAACACCTTAATAATTTACTGGACAATAATCCTAAAAGAGGCCAATGGGGAGAAAGAGTTACGGAAGATATTCTAAGATCACTAGGTTTCGTCGAAGGGATAGGATACGAGAAGCAGCAAAGCCACCAAGGACAAGATGGAGCTACAAGACCAGACTATGAGTTTCCACTACCCGGGGGACTTAAAGTATATATGGATGTAAAATTTCCATTTACTGCTTACGAAGAATATTTCAATGAAGAATCAAAAGCAAAAAAAGAAGAACACAGAAAACGTTTTCTACAAGATGTGGAAAGAAAAATTAAAACATTACCAAAATACATTGATATCGCTCAGGGCACCGTTGACTATGTTTTCATGTTTATACCAAATGAGGCCGTAATGTCTTTCCTGTACGAAAGTGACCAAAGTTTATTTGAAAAAGCGTTACAGCAACGAGTCCTGCTACTATCACCTATTACTCTCTACTCCGCATTAGCAACTATAAGACATATTTTAGATACAATAAAAATAAAACAGTCTGCGAATGAAATTACAGAACTTATGGGTGTTTTTGATGCAGAGTGGAAAAAATTTAAATCTCAGTACGACAGACTTGGAAATCAAATCCAAACTCTACAAAATACGTACTCAGATGATTTGTCTAGGCGGGTTAGAATGTTAGAAAAACCTTTGGATAAAATAAACGAGCTAAAATCAGAGATCTATCTATCCAGGCCTGAAAATATAGTTGGAGATGGTCTGGAGAACCATGACAAAGAAGACTAATTAAATCTATTTAAGTACAAATGCCGGCATAATAAAATATTACTACTAAATAGATTTAGAGTAAGGGGTAGCGGATGGAAAAAGACTTGGAGTTTTGGTTATCCTTCCATAGTGTACCGGGTTTTAAATCAACTGATTTTAGTTTGATTAAATCAAAGTTCGACAGCATTGAAAAAGCCTGGAAAGCATCAGGAGATGATCTTGCCAAAGTGGGGATATCAAAATCAATTGTCAATCATATTATGTCCCAAAGATCCCGCCAAGATCCCTTAGAACAACTAGAAAAGCTGGATAGATATGGTGTAAAGGCTATAACTTCTGATAACCATTTTTTTAAGAACAACCTGCGACGACTTTCATCAATATCCCCTATTATTTATTACAAAGGGGATATTACTTTATTAGATAGAAAAAGTATTTCCTTGATTGGTAATTTTGAAACCACAGATTATTCCCGAGAAGTAGCTCGAAATATTATCAAAGACCTCGTTGCATATGGCTATGCTTTTGTAGGTGGGTTCGCCAAAGGTATGGATTCCCTGTGCCATAATACAACGCTTCTCTATGAGGGAAAAACCATAGGAGTGCTCTCATCTGGAATCGACATTATTTACCCCTCCCAAAACTTGGATTTATCAAGTGAGATAACTGACTTAGGTCTATTAATCACTGATAAATCTATGGGATCCAGGCCTTCTAAAAATTCTTACCTCTCAAGCAAACAATTAGTTACTACAATAAGTGCTGCTTCGATATTTATAGAGGGCAAAGAAGATGGGGTTGAATTATCGATAATCTCAAACGCTATTAAACAAAAAAGGCCTATCTTCGCGATTCCTGGCAATATATTCTCATACACTAGTCGTGGGCCAAATTTATTGATTACACAAGGGAATGCTCAACCGATAATACATTTTAACGAAGTTATAGATTATATTGAAAAAACTGAATAGCTGTATATTCAACGATCCAAAAATGCTAGTCTAGTCGCATTAGGAGTATACAAATTTTAAAATATCTAATACCTTAGTTTATCAATACGTGTTGACGAATCCACAAAACAAATATTAAATAACTATGTTTGATAAAGGAGACACTTAGGAATGCCAACCAAACCCAAACCCAAAGCGAAGAAATCTGGCAAAGCCACCACGAAAGCCAGTAAAAGTAAACTTGTGATCGTAGAATCACCGGCAAAAGCGAGGACCCTTTCAGGGATCCTGGGGCCAGAATATTCTGTTATCGCTTCTATGGGTCATGTAAGAGATCTACCCAACGGAAAACTAGGTATTGATATAGAAAACGATTTCGAACCCCAATATAGAATCCCACGTGGTAAAAACGCTATAATTAAAGAAGTTAAAGCAGCTATAAAAAATGCTACCACTGTTTACC
>JAPYRO010000053.1 GCA_029941095.1 Dehalococcoidia bacterium | reverse complement strand
CTGCTGCGAAAACTGGGACTTTATTATCTAGAACGACCTCGATTTTTCTTTTAAGGAGATCTGTGGACATAGGCTCCCCTTCAGAAGCCTCTGCTTCTTCTAGGCCTTCTTGTTTCACTATTTCTTTCATTACCGCGATATGCGCGGGATATTCTTGTACTATCTGTTCAAATACTTCTTTATTACTAGTTGCTGTCACGTCTGCTCTTGTTGCTGGTAGCAAGAAATCCACACCATAAGGTCGTCCGTTAGTAAGTTTTTTTAGTTCTTTAATACCCGCATCCATCTCATCCAGGGTTCGAAAACTATCGCCTAATACACCTAGGCCTCCGGCGTTTGATACAGCAGCAACTAACTTTATCGGAGTTGGAGCTGTTTCTTGGATACCCCCTACAGCCATTCCAGCAAGGAATACCGGATACTCCATTCCCAGTACATCACATAGCGGGGTTCTTAATTTACTTGCCATTTCAATCAACCTCCTCCAGGTACTAGAACTTTATCTATTTTCCTAATTGACTAAGGGTTTCATTTTCTCAAGTGCTTCATGAGTTTCGGTGACTAATCGGTTAACAATGTCTTTTGCGGGCTTTCTTTCAGTAATCATTCCACCAACTTGGCCAGCTGTTGCAGTGTCCAGGTCCATCATGCCTATGGACCTGGATGCCTTATAAACAGGCTCCATAAGAATACCTTGGAGAGGCATCGGCAGTGGATCTAGTCCGGAAACAGCCCATGCATCTTTAATCGGGCTTTTGAAACTTCTTGATTGTTTACCCGTCCTATATTTCGACAGCGAAAAATCAGGAGAGGTTCCTTTTATTATCTGTTCTTGGTGTTCCAGTGGGATTTCGTTCTCTTCAGCAACTAAGAATGCTGACCCAATCCAAACAGCCTGAGCTCCTAATACAAATGATGCTGCTATCTGCCTACCATTTCCTATTCCTCCAGCGGCGAGTACCGGTAAGGGAGCTACAGCATCAACTACTTGGGGAACCAATGGGAAAGTAGCAATATTCCCGGTGTGTCCTCCACCTTCGGTTCCTTGAGCTACCATAAAATCAACATCGGCTTCTTTCTGTCGTTGTGCATGTCGTACAGCCCCTACTACTCCACCGACTTTCATTCCTTGTGCCCTTGCTAGAGGTACAACCCAGGAAGGATCTCCTAAACCAGCTACGAAAACCGGAACCTTGTGATCTAATACTACTTCGAATTCTTTTCTTAAAAGGTCTTGAGTCATTGCTTCCTCTTCGGAATCATCTAAATCTATTTCGGGAAGATCGTACTCTTCAACTAGATCTTTTACAAAAGCAACGTGTTTGGGGTAGTCTCTTTCTAATCTTCCCCTAATTTCGGCTTTTGTTTCGGGTTTCTCTCCAGTTCCCATTGTAACTGGAAGTAACAAATCGATTCCAAAGGGTCCCGAAGACAATTTTTTAAACTCCCTTATACACCAGTCAATTGTCTCAGGTTTCCTGCTTCCGCAACCCATCACACCTAGCCCTCCCGCATTTGTAACTGCGGCGGCAAGTTTGGGTGGGCTTGGCATAGCGTCATCCATTCCAAGAGACATACCAGCCATGACTATAGGATGTTCAATTTCGAACATGTCACATAAGGGTGTATGAATCCTAGACATTAAATTACCTCCATCATAATTATCATTTTATCTTAATCTTCAATAGGTTGGTCATACATCTGTTTCAGGTCTCTCTTTAGCACTTTTCCTAGTGGGTTGCGGGGAAGTGGCTCAGATGAGAAAACTATGGATTCTGGCCGTTTAAAACTTGCTAAGTTCTTCCGGGAGAATTCTATCAAGTCTGATTCTGTCGTTGCTTGATCTTGCTTCAATACAACTATGGCCCGAACTCTTTCACCCCAAGTGTCATCGGGTATCCCTATAATGGCTGCTTCATCAACTGATGTGTGAGACATGAGCAATTGTTCAACTTCTTCCGGAGAAATCATCTCTCCCGCTCGCTTTATGAAATCTTTTGACCGACCGGTCAAGAATATATATCCTTCATCATCCTTATATCCTAAGTCGCCTGTAAAAAGCCATCCATTTTTTATTGTTTCTGACGTTGCATCCTCTTGTTGCCAGTAACCTTTCATTAGTTGCGGCCCACTTGCGATTATCTCTCCTTGGTCTCCGGTTGGGACGTCCCCTCCATCTTCATCAACTATTCTAATCTCCACTCCAGGAAGAGGTTTCCCTATAGAACTTAAGCGCTCGAATTTCTTGTCTCTTTCTTCGTCTGATAAGCCTTTTATATTATGGTCTTCTGGCATTAGTGCTGTAATAGTCGCTGAAGCTTCGGTCTGACCAAAGGCATTTATGAATTGCGTGTCTTCCAATTCAACAATTGCCCGCTTTATTACTTCTTTGGGCATTGAAGCAGCCCCGTAAGTTAGGACTTCCAGGCTGGTAAGATCATAATTCGCCCGATTAGGGTGTTCAAGTAACATTTTCAGCATAGTTGGAACCATCATCGCTCTAGAAACTTTTTCATTTTGAACTAGTTCCATCCATGATTCAGCTTCAAATTGTCTTTGAATCACCAATGTTCTCATACCGAATATAGCTGAAATGACCGCTTGCATACCCGCTACGTGATATAAGGGTACTGTCAGAATATTTTTTTCGATCTGTTCAGGGTCAACAGGTGTTACGTTGCCTAAAGAATAACTACTTACTCCACCAAATGTGAGCATTACCCCTTTTGGTAAACCTGTTGTGCCTGCGGTGAACATTAATATTGTTGTGTCGTCGTCATCGACTTCTGCGTCTATATATTCGGCTGATTCGCCATTTAATGCTTCTTCGTAATTTTCCCAACCATCGCCGGTTCCTTCTAGGGAAACAAAATGCTCTACAGTATTTAAGGTGCTTCTTAGATCGTCTATCAATTGGAGGTAGCGTGATCCAGCTATCACAACCTTGGATTGGGAGCTGTTTACCATGTGTTTTATTTCTTCAGCTCGCCCGCGGAAACTTAAAGGAACGAAAATCGCTCCGACTTTGGCGCAAGCAAAATACGCTTCTACTACTTCATTACAGTTAACTTGCATCAACCCAACCCGGTCCCCATTACCTACGCCCCACGATGTTAATTTATTTGCCAGTTGATTAGCCCTCGAGTTTAGTTGGTTGTAGGTGAAACGTTTCTCTTCAAATATAATTGCCTCTTTCTCAGGAGCGATTAAATTCGCTATCGATAAAAACTCCGCAGTATTCATTATTTATATACCCCCTCTTTTATCCCCAATTATTTGTTGTTGCCCAAAATTAATATAATTGAGCAGTTATTCTATCATTTTTAAGGTATGTTTTTCGACGGTAATTTATAAAAAACTTATTTGAACCTATTTTGGTTGTGTTGTCCTAAGTGAAAAAATCGACTCTGCAAGTTTTTGTTCAATTACCAAACCGTCAGATAAATGATTTTCGGCGCCTCTTTTTATAGCTTGTTTAGCAAATTGTAGTGCGGTTGCCGGCTTATCAATCAGCTCAGACACTAAATTTTCCGCAACTGCTTTTAGTTGATGGGATTCTGCCAAACGATTGATAAGTCCGAGGTCTGAGGCTTCTTCTGCAGTAAACCATTTGCTTGTTAGTAATAACTCAAGAGCTTTTGGGTTTCCAATCAATCTGGGCAGTGTTTGGCTTCCTGTAGCAAAAGGCAGCATCGCTAAAGCTACTTCTGGTAGACGAAATTGTGTTTTAAACTCAGCGACCCTAAAATCACAGCACATAGCAAGTTCTAAACCAGAACCAATGGTGTAACCGTGCAGTATAGCGATTGACGGTATTGGAAGGTTTTGAATTAAGTCCCAAACGTCTCTCAGGTATCTTGCTTTCCTCGCAACTACTCTAGATGGGGTCGACCCAAATTCAGTTAAATCTGCTCCTGAACAGAACCCCTTTTCCCCCTTACCGGATATGATGACCGCTTTTAGGCTGTCATCGATATGTATTGCGGTGAAAATGGAGTGCAGATCATCTCGCATCGCTACGTTGAATGCATTGATTTGGTCAGGCCTATTTAAATAAACATAAGCTTTATTGTCGTTAACTTCGTAATAGGCGGCTGAATTTTGTGTCATTAATTTATCTTTCGATTTAGGGATTATTCACCCGTATAGTTTGGTTTTCTTCTTTCGATAAATGAATTAATACCTTCGGTTCGATCTTTGGTTGTTTGCAGAATCATTGTCAAATCAGTTTCTAATAGGATTCCTTGTTCGAGGGTCATTTCCGTGCCTTTTACCACTACCTCTTTTGCATACCGGGCAGCTATCGCCCCTCCTAGCAATATTTGTTCAGCTACTTCAACAGCTTTAGAAAGTAAATCATTGGTTTCCACCACTGAATTTAACAGGCCTATAGCAAGAGCCTCATCCGATTCAATCTCCTGGCAATTAAGAATTAACTCCATAGAACGGGCCAATCCCACGGTTCTTGATAATCTTTGTGTCCCTCCATCCCAAGGTATAATACCTTGGGAGACTTGATCCATTTTGAATTTTGATACCGTCGAACCAAATCGAATATCACTTGCCAGGGCTATCTCTAAACCTTGTCCATAGCAATTGCCACCTAATGCAGATATTACTGGGAATTTGAGTGAAGCTATTGAGCTTGCGACACGATACCTGTTTATCATCTGCTGGACATCTTTAATATCTTTGGCATCTCCCAATTCAGTAAATAGCATAGGATCAGTTCCTTGACTAAAATGCCTATCTTTATCTGCTGTAAGGATCATTATGTCACAGATATCTTCTTCACTAAGTTTCAAACATATTTCTTTTATACTGGATGCGAGATCTATATCAATAAAATTATTAGGAGGACTGTCTAAGTAAATGATTATTAGACGACCTTCTTGTTGAACCTTGATATTTTTGTAGTGGTTAACGCTTTCCATGCAAGCCAGACTATTGCCGTAAGACTATTTGGTCAAGTCATTCTTATGTAACAAGAATGTAACTTAATGGTAACCGATTGGTCATACTAGATATTTAGTATTAGTGTTAAATTATGTAGATTTAGAGGATTATTTGACAGTTTTGTTTGGTATATCCCAGAGGAGATAGACATGGATACCGGTAACACAGCGTGGATGTTAACAGCTTCCGCATTAGTTTTCTTTATGACACCTGGCCTCGCTCTGTTTTACGGAGGTTTGGTTAGGGCAAAAAATTTAGTGAGTACCATAATGTACAGTTTTACAGCTATAGGTGTTGTAAGTATTGTATGGGTTCTATGGGGCTACAGTTTAGCTTTTGGTGAAGGTAATAGCTTGGTAGGTGATCTTAGTCATATAGGTCTTAGAGGAATAGATTATGTTCCTTCAGCTGACGCTGCTTATCCTCCGCTGGCAGATGTTGTTTTCCAAATGATGTTTGCAATAATCACTCCTGCTCTTATAACTGGAGCGTTTGTGGAAAGATTCAAATTTACTACTTATTTAATCTTCCTCGTTCTATGGATAACAATTGTCTATGCTCCGATAACCCATTGGGTTTGGGGCGGAGGATGGATTTCTGGCCTGGGAGAAGTAGGAGCATTAGATTTCGCTGGAGGAACGGTAATCCATATTAATGCAGGTATCGCAGCCGTAGCGGCAGCACTTTTGGTTGGTAAACGAAGAAACCCAGGGGTTCAATCAAACAATGTTCCTTTTGTAGTATTAGGTGCAGCAATATTGTGGTTCGGCTGGTTCGGCTTTAATGCTGGTTCAGCATTGGCTGCTGACTATGTAGCTGTAAATGCTTTTCTAGTAACTAATCTGGCGGCAGCAACCGCAGCAATCACCTGGGGCTTAGTTTCTCAAATAAGGAACGGGAAAATGGGTGCTGTTGGGTTGGCCACGGGAGCCGTTGCTGGTCTTGTAGCCATTACACCCGCAGCAGGTGCGGTAGGTGTAATGGGAGCGATTGCAATAGGGTTTGGTGCTGGAGTCCTCTGCTATTTTGCCGTTGCATTAATCAATGCAAGAGGATTAGATGATGCACTAGATGTTTTTGCCGTCCACGGTATCGGAGGTATCTGGGGAGCCTTAGCCACGGGGATCTTTACAGTAAGTGCTATGACAGGAGTCCCAGGGGTGGTCGAGGGTAGTTTTGACCAATTAATTGTTCAGGCGCAAGCTGTTTTGGGTACTCTCGCTTATTCTGGTATTGCTAGTTATGTGATTCTGCTAGTACTTGATAAAATACCGGGTCTAGGTCTTAGGGTTTCAGAAGCAGAGGAAGATCAAGGTCTAGATCTTTCCGTCCACGGAGAACGTGCTATGGTGGATGATGGTGCCGACTAAATATGTATTGAGAACTTAATTCAAAATTACAGATATTGGAGGACATATGCTAAGTATTGAAGCTGTTATCAAGCCGGAACGAGTGAATCAAGTGTCTGCCGCTTTACAAGAAGCGGGTTGCAAAGGGTTTTACTATTTCAATGTAACGGGACAAGGAGGCCAAGGAGGGGTTGAAGTTCTTGTTGGTCGAGGTGGTAGAACCGCAGGACGTTCCGCAGTTCCGAAGACGCTAATTAGAACAATAATCGATGATTCTATGAAAGAGGCAGTAGTTCAAGCTATATTGAATGCTGCGCGTAGTCCTGGAGAAGGCGAAATCGGAGATGGTAAGATTTTTGTTTCTGAGATTAAAGAAGCTATTCGAGTTCGCACGGGTGAAACAGGGACTGATGCAATATAAGGCTTAGTACCCAATCGTCTTTGGGAGGCGCATTGCTTTTGACGTGATGTATTGTCCCAGATATAGTTTTTAGTATACCAACCGTATTTGTACGAGGAGGAAAGATGTCTAATCCAGTGGAACCTTTTGAGAGAATCGATGTTACGGCTGCAAAAGCACTCATAGATGGTGGTGAGATTCACTTGATCGATGTCAGAGAACAAAATGAGTGGGACGAAGGCTATATTGAGGGAGCTGTTCTGATATCAGTAAATGATATAGTTAGCATGAGCCGTGTGGATGATCTACCAAAAGAGGGCCCTATTTTATTTTATTGTGCCGCAGGTGTGCGATCTGCCCTCGCTGCGGAATTAGCGGCTTCGGTAGCTATCGAAGGCCCTTTGTACAATATGGAAGGTGGTATGGAAGAGTGGAGAAAAACTAACTTTCCGGTAAGACTAGATTAATAACCGTTAGAATTAAAAGTCATTAACTAAAATATTATTGATCGCTAATTGATTTAATTAGGTTTTATTACATGACGGATATTGAAAATACATTTTCTGAAGTTACGGAAGCTTTGTCTTCTCCCGGATTTTTTGATAATAAATCTGGAGAAATCTCGATTATTGACACCCACGTATCTAAGGTTTTCTTATTTGAAAATGATGTTTTTAAATTAAAAAAGGCTGTGGATTTTGGTTTCTTAAACTTTACCTCTCTTGATCAAAGGCGCGAAGCATGTATCAAGGAGGTCACCCTTAACCGTAGGACGACTGAAGGTATATATATCGGAGTTGTTTCTGTTATTTTTTTTCAAGGTAAGTATAAGTTATCAGATGTTGATGACCCTGAAGCCTTGGAATATCTCGTCCATATGAAACGATTGCCTCAAGAGTCTATGTTGGACCAACGGTTAAAACAGGGCACTTTCAGCGATATTATGGCAACAGATTTGGGTAATAAAATAGCGGATTTCCACACATATTCAACTAAAGGTGACCATATTAGCCAGATGGGCAGTTATGAAGGAGTGAAAAAAAACGTAGAGGAGAATTTTTCTCAACTAATCCCATATATTGGGCCGACAGTTGAGAAAGAGAGTTACGATGAGATAGTAGACTACTCTCGCAGGTTTATG
>JAPYRO010000052.1 GCA_029941095.1 Dehalococcoidia bacterium | reverse complement strand
CCAAGATACCGTACAGGTATTTTAAATCGATTTTGTATTGCGAGCGCGATACCTCCTTTGCTTGATCCATCAATTTTGGAAATGATTACTCCATCTACCGAGGCTGCTTCAATAAATTCTTTTGTCTGCGAAATGCCGTTTTGGCCAGTAGTAGCATCGACTACCAAAAAACAATTAACGCTTGCCCCCTTACTGTTTCCATCGATCACTGATCTGATCTTATTCAGTTCGTTCATCAGATTAGTTTGAGTTTGCAAGCGACCCGCTGTATCCACTATCAAAACATCCATATCCTTGGCTATTGCCGACTGTATACCGTCATATACAACAGAAGCAGGATCTGTACTTTGGCGATTGTACACAATATCCACACTCAACAATTGAGCCCAATAATCAAGTTGCTCAATCGCTGCGTCTCTAAAAGTATCTGCAGCTACAAGCATAACTTTAATTCCTTCGCTCTTTTTCTTTTTCGCTAGTTTTGCGATAGTTGTCGTTTTCCCGCTACCGTTGACACCCACCATAATATAAATCTCTGGATGCCCTTTTATAGATGGAGTTACCTGTACTCTGGATATATTCATTAATTCATTTTTTATCAGATCAATTAATTTTTTCTTGTCCGTAATTCGTGCTTTTCTAGCCTTTTCGCGGCTAAGTGTAATTAGTTGTTCTACCAAATCCATACCAATATCTGAGCTTATTAGAGCTTCCTCAAGATGCTCCCACATATCCTGATCGTGCTGCGTATTAAAAATTAACCCAAAACGACTAGTAAGGCTCTGACGTGTTTTGGCCAGAGATTCAAAAAAGCCTTCTTCTTTACTCTTCATTCTGATAATTATCCAAAGATCGCATTTCAGGATCTAAGCGGAATTTCAATGCCTGAGCATGCGCTAGAAGGTTCTCAGCTTCCGCAATTTCAACTCCAGCAGGCCCTATTTCGCTTAGTCTCTCTCTGGGAACGGAAATTAGGCTAGTAATTTTAAGATAATCGCTAACACTAACTGGAGAACTGTGTCTTGCCGCACCAGAAGTGGGCATACTATGACTAGGTCCAGCTGTGTAGTCTCCAAGAACCTCCGGAGAGTCTTCACCTACGAAAATGCCTCCAGCGGCTTTTAATCTAGGTATCATCTCATCAGGATTGCTATTAAGAAGACATAGGTGTTCGGGAGCAAATTGATTACAGAAATCTACTATCTCATTTTCATTTTCCAATACTACGAATGCTCCATTTTCTTTTATGGAGATGTTCGCTGGGCTTGATCGGGGAAGGCGCTTTAACTGAATCTCTATCTCGTCCTCTATTTTTGATAATATATTTTTGTCTTTTGTCACTAAAACCACCCTGGCTTCCGGATCATGCTCAGCTTGAGCCAGTAAGTCAGCTGCGCAGAAAATCGGGTTAGAAGTTCTATCAGCAACAATCAAAGTCTCCGTGGGTCCTTGCAGGGCATCAATTCCTGACACTCCATATACAGCTTGTTTTGTTAGCTGTACCAAAAGGTTTCCTGGCCCAAGTATTTTATCAACTTTAGATACAGTTTCGGTACCAAATGCGAACGCTGCTATGGCGGTTGGTCCACCTATTCTATAGACAATATCCACCCCCGCTATATCACATGCAACTAGAGTTACGGGGGGTACCTTTCCATTGTTAGATGGAGGTGTAGCAACTGAGATTGACGGTACCCCGGCCACTTTTGCCGGTATGGCCATCATTAGTACCGTAGATGGGTATGATGCACGTCCACCCGGAACGTAGATTCCAACATTTTCAATTGGATTAATAATTTGTCCAACTCCTCTTTCTTCATCAATCCACCCACCTTTGGGTTGTTGTAAGTGAAATGTACGAATTTGATCAGCCGCAACGTTCAATGCATCCACAACCTCAGTAGGGACCGAAGCGTACGACGCCATAATCTCAGTTTTTGGCACTATAAATTGCTCAATTTCAACGCCATCCATTAATAGTGTTAAATCCCTAACGGCAGTATCCCCGGTAGATACAACTCGATCAATAATCGAATCCACTGCCTGCTTGGGTGAAACTCCGGCACCAAATACCGATTCAATAAATTTGAGCGTAGATTCGGACGCCACCGGATTGAACCAAGGGTGTTTAGGGATCAGCTCATTTACGGCATTCTGAAATCCGGTTACGGTTCTCAATTGAACATCTCCTCTGCAATTATCAAAGTTCGTTCTTTTACATTATTCCGATACTCAGTTACTAACGAGGTTGGTAAAATGGTTTCTATCTCATCTAGCATCAGTTGAGGGTTACTCAAGTTTTGCTGTAGTATAGTTTGATCAACGTCAATTTCGTCGATAAATCGTTGCACTAGTCTAGGAAATTCATCCCATCCTTCCGCCCAAGTTGTAATTCGATCAAGAACAAATATTTTCCAGCTTTCCATCACATTAATAGACATAAATTCTTTATCGATTAGGGTTAGTTCACTATCAAGGATACTGGTGCGCCAAAAAGCGACGATTTTTTCGTCTCGCCTAATATCTCTTTCAATATCATATTGAAAAGCACGATCGATAATATTTTTTAAAGGATTCTTGCCAAAGTATTTATCTTCTTCAAAGTATTTTCTATATACATCTACGATCCAAGTCTCATCCGCAATTAAGTGAGACACATAACCCAATAAGAAAGCTTGTGAAGAAGAACCTCTCTCTTTCGCCAAAGGAAATATGTTGGGGTATCGTCGTTTCATATTTTTTAGCCCGTCCCCAATAGAATCTTTTGTAAGTTCAAAGTAATGGGTTTCAGAGCGATCTTGCCCCGTCATAACTCTCCGATCAGGGGCAGTAGATCCTATAAGGGCTGCTCCAAGTTCGTCTTCAAAATGTAATTCATTAATTACTTCTTGGATCATACTCATATGTGCTGATAAAAGCGGCATCATATAATCCTAAAATGCCAAATCGCGCAAACCATATACCTAACGCTCAACATCACCATATTTACTCACATTCAGTATTTCCTCATATTTTATCGATGAATTATTAAACCTAGTAAGTAACTCTGTAAAACTATCGTCGTTTTCATCTATTTGGCTCAAAGTATTAACATTACCAATTAAGACAGCTTCTGATTCCAATATTGTGCCATCACTCAAGATCTTTAGATGATTTTCTCTAATCGTATTACCTGTCTCCACAATATCTGTTATAGCGTCAGCGTAACCCATTAATGGTGCCGCTTCCATTGCACCAGCTGCAGCTATCAAAGAAAAATAGTTAATTCCATGTTCATACAGGAAATTTTGGGTTAGGTTTGGGTATTTGGTTGCAATACGAAGTTCGTCTCCTTTCTGTCTAAAGATAACCGACAAATCAGCAAGATCATAAATGGATGTGACATCAACCCAAACTTCAGGAACCGCGATTTCCAGTTTACACTGTCCAAACCCAAGGTCTTTTATTAATATTGCAGAATCACCCGATGGGTCAGCAGATTCTAGGTACCTATCAAGTCCAACGATTCCAAGATCAACGTTACCATTATCAATATTACTAGGTATATCGGCAGACCGCTGAAGTAATCCAGTAGCGTCCTTTAAACCAGTGATCGAAACTCTTAAAGATCTCCCTTTGGTGCTAACTCCAATACCTACGTTTCCTAAGAATTGTACTGATTGATCATATAATTCTTTATTACTAGGTAAGGCGAATCTTAGTGTCATGGGTTTATATCTTTCTGTAAAAGTTCAGATTGCCTATCTTCTTTATCTATAAAAATGAGTTCTTGGGCATTCACACTCAAAGCATACTCTCGTGCGAGATTTTTATCTGCTAGAACCCCCCCTAGTATCACTATTTTTTCGTCGTCACTGTGCCTTAAATATTCAGCCCATTTAATGGAAGAACTGATGTCTGAAAAGTTCAAAGGCTGCACAACGATTATCTTGCTCTGTTCTCTATTATCCATAGAAACGATAGCTCGGATCTGGTCTGAAGACAAAGCTTTCAACAGTGCCTCTACAGAATATGCAAACCCCAGCGCAGGAAAGTCTGCGCCTCCTAAAGCTCGCGTTAACCCATCATATCTTCCACCCACACAGATAGGTGGGGTGTTATTAGAACCTGTGGTAACTTCGAAAACTAATCCAGAATAATAAGATAACCCATGTGCGAACCCCATATCCCATTCCAATCTAATTTTATTATCGATTGATATAGTATCTAACATTCCCACAATATTTTTTAGATTTTCTAACAAACTAGGTGACAATCCGTGGTTACCAAGAATAATCTCTGCTCTTTTTAAAACATCAGGTCCGGAACCCGTTAATTTAACAAATTCGCCCATGAATTCAAGTGCTTCTCTAAACGTCTTGGGCTCTTGATCATTATCAAATTTATCTATGTGCCTTTTTTCCACCTCTGAAGGAGTCCTGCGGCCAATCCAAATATCAGACATGTTTGAAAGTTGGGTTTTAATCGATTCCCCAACACCATCAGTATTTTTGGAAATTTGAGATTTAGGATATCCGTTCTCTCTTAGAACTAATCCTTCTTTTTCAGCTTTCCGCCACAATTTATCAATACTTAATTCTATTGGCTCTATTTTTAATTCATCCAAATTAGCCATTATAAATATCCTTGACCGCTCGGATAAACTAAAGGAATCCAAAAGCTTGAAAAGAACATCCAGGTTGTTTAATTTCAATATAGCTTTTTCAATTCCGAGAATTTCCAATCCACGTAGTACCATCGAAATAATTTCACTATCACCTAGTAACCCTTCTGAACCAAGAAACTCTACACCTAGTTGCATTGTTTCTGTTTCATTAAATCTAGAACCCAAAGGTCTTCGATATACTGGGCCGGAATAGGCTACTCGCCTTGGTGATCTTTTGTCTAAACCATTTGCAATTAACGACCTAATCACCGAAGAGGTAAATTCTGGTCGCACTGAAACATCACCAACACTAGAGTCCTTTAATCTATATAGTCTAGATGCTAATTCCCCTCCAGACTTTCTGAGAAATAATTCTGTTCTCTCGAAAAGTGGGGCTTCAATTCGTATGTATCCCCAATTCGTAAATTGATTCAGCAATATATCTGCTACTCTTAATTTTACAGAATAGTTATCATCGAAAACATCATCGAATCCTTTGACGCCTTTTATAATTTCGTTATCCATCGCTGTATAGTTTCTCTCAATAGTAATTTATATTTATCTTGATATAGAGTCCATATCCTAGACTAGACTACATTGTATTGTAGTTAATTTTACATAGTCATTCATTATCATTATATAATTATTCAGGTTGAAATTATTTACTAGCTCAAGAGATGAGCATCTCCTGCAATAACGTTGAACTTAGTTCCATCTTTTCGTCGGACAATTAATGAACCTGTTTCATCCACATTTTCTGCAAAACCAATGAATTCCTCTTCACCATCTGTAATTTTTACAGTGCGACCTAAGGTAATGAGTTTCTGTCTCCACTGAGAAAGTAGGTCGGTTCCAGTTTTTAGATGTTCGTAATATATCTCCAAATTTTTAAAAAGGGTTCCATATCCATTTATTAGATCAAATTGTTTACCTGTAAAATTATACAGGCTCGTCGAAATAGACGATATCTCTGAGATTTTTGATGTGTCCAAATTGAGATTTACGCCCATACCAAGTACTACAACATCTTTATCACTGGTGTTATTAGCAGGGATCCGTTCAACCAATATTCCAGCAACTTTCTTCCCTTCAATCAAAATATCGTTGGGCCACTTAATACGAACCGGTACATTTTCATCAAGTTCTTTAACGAAGGACTCTAGAGCTAAGGCAGCCATAATAACAATATGGCTTACATGATGTTCTTCTGGCCTAAGCAATACGGATACCAAAATCGAGGCCCCCTTAGTACTGAGCCATTCTCTATCAAGTCGTCCCCTACCTCGAGATTGATAACCCGCGCCAACTGCTAGCCCTTCTGAGGCTCCACTCAATCCATATCTCGCAACTTCATCTTGCGTGGATTCAGTAGTATCCATATAAATAAAAGGTCTACCTATATATTTTGTCGTCAATATTTTGTTCACACTGCTGCTAAAATCAAGCATCTCAATTCTCTCGATCAAATATTCATCCACAAAGATGTATTCATTGCACTATCCGTTAACTCCTATATAACTATATAATATAATTAACTTTGGAGGGATTTTAATGGAACAACGCAAACTCGGATTCTCTGGCCTTATGATTTCATCCGTTGGACTTGGTACAAATAATTTTGGTAGACGCCTTGACTACCAAGCTACCGAGAAAGTTATAAGAACTTCTATAGATAACGGAGTTAATTTTATTGACACCGCCAATGTATATTCCATAGGTGAATCGGAAAGTTTTATTGGAAAATCGTTGGAAGGTCAACGGGAGGCCGTAGTCCTCGCCACAAAAGGTGGTGGAAAGATGGGCTCTGGACCAAACGACCGGGGCAACTCTCGAAAACACCTTACAGATCAAATTAACGAAAGCTTAAAACGTTTAAATACAGATTATATTGATTTATACCAAATCCATTTTCCCGATGGGAATACGCCCATTCAAGAAACGTTACAAACTCTCGATGACGCAATCAGGCAAGGGAAGATTCTTTATGTTGGTTGCTCCAATTTTCAAAGCTGGCAAATATCACAAGCCATGGAAATAAGTAATTACCTTGGATTGGAAAAATTCGTAAGCCTTCAGCCAGAATACAACCTCACTAACAGAGAGATTGAAAAAGAAATTATACCAGCGGCAAAGGAATACAATCTTGGGATAATCCCTTACTATCCTCTTGCAAGCGGGATCTTGACCGGAAAATACAGACCTGATGCTGACTTACCAGAAGGAACCAGAATTGCAGGGATGCCAGATGGCCCCTACAAGGATAAGTTTCTAAACGACCGAAATTTTACTCTGCTGGAATTACTAGAACCTTTTGCTAAAAATTTGGGGCATACGATATCTGAATTAGCTGTGGCGTGGCTCTTAGCTAGAGATCAGGTAACTTCCGTTATTACTGGGGCAACTAATCCAGATCAAATAGTTGCCAACGCAAAGGCAGCTGAATGGGAACTTTCGTCCGAAGAATTATCGGAAATAGACCAGTTAATTCAAGGTATTTAGTAGATACCATATGCTAAATTGATACCTTAATTATGTAAGCATCATGCTCATCTTGAATTGGAAAATACCTTCCTTGAGCAGCTGCTAATTCTAGCTTTTGATGTATCTCAAACTTCACATCTTGAAGCACAGATTCAGCGGTTTCGCCCTTAACCTGTAAGGTAGGAAAAGCTGTTGGCACAGCAATATAGGAATCTGAATTTTCCTTTTCTATACTGATTAGGTATGGAACAGAATCACCTCTACGAGGGTTTATGACCCAGATAGTTCTTGCGGGTACCCAATTTTCAACAGGAATAGGCAATCCTTCATCAGTTAAACGTAAAAGTTCTTTTTGGAGTATTTGTTTCAGGTCTTTCAAAACTGAATCTCTAGTGTATTGAATACTTCTAATTCCAGGGATAACGGGTACTTTCCCTAAATAGCGACCGTCTTTTTCTCTAAACATTACAGCAGTATATGATGGCATTACTTAAATCTCACATTCGTAACAATACATATTTTTATACAAAGAGAGAGCGAGCTGCGCTCTCGGCCAGCCTAACAAGAGGTAAAATATACAGCCCTCCTAATCCTAGTAGAACGACAAGAGAAATGAAGACTACTCGCATGGGAACATCTAAAGTTATGTAAATAATATCTGATTCTTTCGGTTCATCAACATACATGGTTTTTATAACTCTTAAATAATAATACATAGAAATAATACTAGCCAGGATTGCCAACCCTGCTAACCCAAGGAAATAGTTTCCAGCAACCGCGATTGCTGTAAAC
>JAPYRO010000051.1 GCA_029941095.1 Dehalococcoidia bacterium | reverse complement strand
CGCTAAACCTGAGTCCTGGGCACTGGAATTACCTACAAGATAAACGATACCTGATACAACCAGTGTAAGAAGCACAACAGTAACTATGCCGAAAATGTATCGAAATTTAGTACTCATGATGTCCAACCATACGCTACCTTTATTAGGGCATTATATCAATCTCAATACGGTGTTGCATTCTGGAAACCACAACCCTTGTGAAGATGATGGGATTACTTTATGTCAATAATATATTACATAATTGGGGATTTCTTAATGTTGGTCGAGGTTCGCTTTGCTCACCTCTCTAGTATTGATGGTTAGTATCTTAATCAGTGGAGTCTTAGCCTGTATTTTGGGGTTCATTTTAAGATCACCGCCAACCACAATTAATGCTGATTTCATTGGTTCTTGTTCTTTAAACATTTATACTGTATTCCTTTATTGATATTTGCTTATTGATATTAATACTAAATGATCATGATTAGTTGGTATATTAGAGCTTGTGGAGGTTAATTTGTAAATGGTTAGTGAAGTGGGAGCGGGGAAAAAGGCTGCATTATCTGTTATTGATAATTTGGAAAGAGTAATAAAAGGGAAAAGATCAGTTGCTGAGTTAGCGGTTACAGCTATTATTAGCGGTGGACATATTTTGATTGAAGATTTGCCAGGGGTTGGTAAAACAATGCTTGCTCGAAGCCTCGCGATTTCTTTGGGGTTAACTTTTAATAGAGTACAGTTCGTTCCTGATTTATTACCCAGTGATCTAATAGGGGTCAACCTATTTAACCAGAAGACCAGCGAATTTGAATTTCGGCCAGGACCAATTATGTCCAACATGGTTCTTGCTGATGAGATTAATCGAGGTACTCCTAAGACTCAATCCGCTTTACTTGAAGCAATGGAAGAATCACAAATTACAATTGATGGAGTCTCACATTTACTTCCAAAGCCTTTTTTTGTGATCGCTACACAAAACCCTTTGGAACATGAGGGAACCTTTCTTCTTCCTGAGGCCCAAAGAGATCGATTTTTCTTACGGATCAAAATAGGTTACCCCACGGCTGAAACAGAATTGGAGATAGTTGAACTGACCAGATTGGAACACCCAATCGATAGTCTTGGTGCAGTGACTTCATCTGAACTAATACTGAAATTGCAAGACTTAGTGAGAAACATCTATGTAGACGATCTGGTGAAAAAGTATGCGGTAGATATTGTACAGTCTACTCGTAAGCATCCCTCTATTTTCCTTGGCGCTTCACCTCGAGGATCACTTAATTTAGTCAGGGGCGCGCAGGCCAGAGCACTTATTGATGGTAGAGATTATGTGTTGCCAGATGACATCAAAAATTTACTAGAGCCTATTATTTTTCATAGAATCCTTCTTACTTCGAACTCTAGAATGCAAGGAACTTCGGTAAATGAAGTCATTGGAGAAATTGTTGAGGGCACCCCTGTCCCTGGAGCATCTCCTAGGAGCTGGTTGAAAGATTAGGGTATTTTAAGTGTTATTAAGACGATTGGTATTTATTGTTCTATTTTTGACTGCACTGATCCTAGCTTTGTCGTCCGGGTTTTTTCCTATGTCTGTTCTCGCTATCGTTATTGGGGTTTCATTTGTAGTTTCTTATGTTTGGAATAAATTTTCTCTTAAAGGGTTAACTATAGGTATTGATAAGACTCCTAATATGGGCCATGTCGGACAAAAGATTGAGCGTTTAGTTTGGATTGAGAACGAGTCTTTTTTGCCCAGATTATGGATCCAAATCAGATCTATGGGAAATTTACCTGGGACCAAATCTTTGGTCACCGGGATCAGTGGTCGATCCCCAAGGGCGTGGTATAAAATCCCGGCTCTTTTACAAAATAGAGGTTACTATGATTGGGGTGATATCAAGATCTCATCAGGGGATCCTCTGGGACTATTTGTTGCCGATCACAATATTCACAGTAGGGGACCAATAATAGTTCATCCTCGTATTGTAGATATTAATGATTTTCATTTATCGTCAGTAGATCCTGGTTCTGATTCATCTGAATTTTTGGCTTCATCAGACGTAACCCCAAATGTTGTTTCGGTGAGACGTTATAACTCTAGTGATAGCATGAATCGAATTCACTGGGTTAGCAGTGCACGCATGAACCAATTAATGGTTAAAGAGTTTGAGTTGGAGATCCAAAATGATTTATGGATCATTTTGGATCTAAATGCTGACGCTCATTTGGGAACCGGATTAGATGGTACCGAAGAAACTGCGGTGACTATAGCCGCTTCAATTTCAAAACATTTTATTAATAACAGTAACTCTGTAGGTTTGGCAGGAAATGATTCACGCGAATTTATTTTGCCTCCAGGGTCAGGAGACCGGCAATTATCTTACATATTTGAATATTTAGCGTCTTGCACATCTGATGGCGGCAGACCAATAAAGAGTATGCTTCTTCAAGATATTTCTAGGGTAAGCCGACAGGCCGGCATTGTAATTATAACCTCCTCTGATTCTGAGGGTATTACCGCTGCAACTAACTATTTGTCTGCACGTAATGCCCCGGGAGCAATAATTTCGATAGATCTTGAATCATTTCGGTCAAGCAATGTTGATAATCCGAAAACTAAGGAAAGCCAGCATACCAATATACCAAATTACTCCGTTCGGAAGGGAGAGGATTTATCTAAAGCGCTAAGTTTTACGTATTCTCGGCCCCCTATAAAAGCGAGGTTTGGTAATTGAATTTTTCTCAACTAAATAGATGGCTTGGCGTGCAGCTCGTAACAGCTACATATACAATTCGAAACACACTGACTCAGATTTGGATCATTTGGATCCTTGCGATTCTGGTGAGCTCTGTGGTTGCTTATTCCTTTGTTGATGCAAACTGGGTTCCATCATTACCAGGTGTAATGCCATTAATTGTTCTAAGTGCATTTATAGCTTTAGCCATGTCCGGGACAACAAGATTTGTCATAATGCCTCATATAATGGCTCATTTTTTTGGAATTATATTTATATGCTGTTTTTCTATATACACCATTCACAGTACTAGTTTTGAATCTCAAATCTTGTCATTCGCTTGGCGATTGGATTATTGGTTGTTAGCTTTGACTGAAGGTGGAGCCAGCACTGATAGGTTACCGTTCGTTCCCCTTATTCTCTATCTTATCTTTTTCGTCAGCTACATAACCGTGTTTATTGCTGTTAAGTATCAAAGCGTCTACTCAATCATACCTTCGGGATTTGTTTTAATCGCTAATTTGACGTATTTACCAAGGGATGCTGGCAACTGGATGTATTTATATCTAATCATGGCAGGATCTTTGCTTTCGTGGCTAGTTTTTGTGGGAATGTACAGTCGGTGGAAAGATGAAGGAGCAATTTTCTCAAAAGGTATTAGACAAAGATTTTTGGTGGCAGGTATGACCTATTCGCTATTCGTGGTTTTAGTAGGAAGTTTTTTACCAGCGATAGACGTGGGACCGAGTGTTGTAAGTGAGGCTTGGAACCGCCTTAGGGCCCCTATTGGGCAACTAGAAACAAATTTTACAAGAGTATTCGCTTCTCTACCAGCTAAAAGAGCTATGGCACTCTATTCGTTTGGATCAGACTTACCTTTTAGAGGTAATATTTCTCTAAATGATGATATTGTCATGTACGTTGATTCGAAATTACCGTTCTATTGGAGAGCGCGCGCATATAATCAATATAATAGTTGGGGGTGGTCAACCAGTGAAACTGTTTCACAACCAATGGGCACTCTAGATCCGATAATGGCGTCTGATAAATTTAGTGAATGCCCTGAATGTATTCATAATGTGACGATTGAACTCAAATCCCCTACTAAAACTCTTTATAACTCCGGAATAACACTAAGAACGAGTTTGCCCGGGGAAATCACTTACCTCAAAAGGGATACGGATTCTAGCCAAAACTTTGTTAAATTTGAAAGCGATCGTGTTATTCAGCCAGGAGAGAAATATACAATACAAGTGTATGTGCCAGAATTCGGGTTCGTTGAAAGTTTTGACTCAGAGAATAGCTACCCTGTTAATGTAATAAATTCCTATTTAACTTTGCCAGATAATTTTCCTCCACAACTTTCAAATCTTGCTAGAGAAATAACAAAAGAAACCGATAATAATTATGAAAAAGCTATACTGATCCGTGATTTTTTGAGAGAGAATTTTAAATATTCTCAAGATATTCCCGCTCCTCCTCCAGGAAAAGACGCAGTTCACCATTTTATTTTTAGTGAAAAAACAGGATATAGCGATTATTTTGGATCTTCTATGGCAGTAATGTTGAGAGCAGTTGATATACCTAGTCGTCTTGCAGTAGGCTACTTGAATTCAGAATATGATGACCGAAATAATGTCTATGTAGTCCGTGAATCCGGAGCCCATGCTTGGCCAGAGGCATATTTTTCTAATTACGGCTGGATACCTTTTGAACCAACACCTGGAAGGGCAGTAGGGATTATCGGAAATCCTTTTTATAGTCATCTAGAAAAGGGGCAGCCCGTCAATAGGATGGATCTTGCTGATCTTGCAGATTTTGCTTTTGAAGATGAAGATCTGCTTAGTTCAGATGTTTCAACCGATGAATTTACTCCTACTGCTGACTACAATAATATTTTTGGTTCTATTAAAGAAACTTCAATTATATTGGGGCTACTTATTATGACTCTACTCGTTACCGGATCCATCGTGTTTTTAGTTATTGTTTGGCGGGTTGTATTTTCGTATCCTCATTCAGTCGAATCTGCATATTTCAAATTGTTAAGACTGGGTCGTTTAGCAGGTATTCGTTTAAGGTTGGGGGAAACTCCAACGGAATACACAAATCGGCTTTCAAGAGCGATTCGCAGCTCGTCTGGATATGTGAACCTGGTAGGTGATTCTTATGGAAAAACTACTTATCATCGCGATCAAAACAATGTTAAAATATCGAGTGCCGATTGGCGAACTCTATCAAAAGAACTATTCGCTCTAGCTAACAAGAATCTTTTTAGATTTATTAGGATACGAAATGAGTAATCTATGAAAGCTGATCGGAAATTATTACTAAAAACGGCTATTGGGAATTTTGCTTTCATAGCATCAAATAAAGGGCTAAAAGCTGTTATTGGACCAGAAGGCGAATTTGGAACTCTGGAACATATAATAAATATGAATTTTGGTTCTCTAAAGACTGATCATGGGGAGTTAAGTGAATTAAGAGAAGAGTTTTTGAAATACAGTCAAGGTTCATTAAAATCGTTTGATTATAAGTTGGACATGGATGGATACACTGATTTTCAGGTAGAAGTTTGGGACAATTTAAGGTTAATTCCATACGGCTTGGTAACAACTTATGGAAAAATTGCTGAAGCTATAAATAGGCCAAGATCAGCAAGAGCTGTGGGGCAAGCAGTTGGATCAAATCCATTTACTATTGTAGTTCCGTGCCATAGAGTTGTAGGGGCTGATGGCTCGCTTACTGGGTTTGGTCATGGTCTAGATTTTAAAGAACAATTATTGCTCTTAGAAGGTAGATCTGACGCAGGAATGCAAAAACTAAGGACGGAACGCCGGAAAAATTTTAAACCTGCAAGGAAATCTATTAGGCCACAAATTTTTATAAAAAATATGTAATTAGATCAGCTGCCTTTGGATAGACATTTTGCCCTCACCTAAAATATTTTCAACCTCTTGTCTAAATTTATCGTTAAATTGAGCTTTTTGCGGCATAATTACATCTATTCGTTGATCTGCAACAATAATGTTTAGGTGAACTAAATCATTGCCCGGGAATTCCCTTAATATTCCAACGAGTTGTGTAAGAATATTAACATCTAAATCTTTGTTATCAGTTTCGCGAAGCTCCAAAGTTACTTTTACAGGCAATGAACTTGAATCGTTCTGGTGCCCTGGTGCGCTATTTGGGGTTTCAGTTTTGATAATTTCGGGTGTGGGTAGGTTTTCTTCAGGAGTAGAACCACTTTGTTTTTCTAGAGCGCTATTTGGGGTTTCAGTTTTGATAATTTTAGATGTAGGTGGGTTTTCTTTAGGAGAAGGACTACTTTGTGTTTCTGTTTCTCGTAATTTATTGTTTTCTTTACTGTTGGTGGTATTCATTTCTAGGGTTTCTACTGATTCACACGATACGGTTAGTCTTTCACCTTGCCCTCTTACTTTCCCATGAATTGCGACAGGGGAATTTATGTTCCACAGTTGCTCGGTATTTTTCAGAATATCGGGCCAAACTGTGACTTCTGTAGAGCCGGTTCTATCTTGAATTGTTACGTTCATCGCTGTTTGACCATTACGAATCGGAAATGTTCTTTTTGATACGATGATCCCAATCATGTCGACCTTTTTCCCTTGATAAGACTCTCCTATATCGCTGCAATTTATTGTATCTTCCCCCAAATTATTTGTTAAAAGCTCGAAAGGGTTATACGTGAAATATATGCCTACCATTTCTTTTTCCCAAGTCCCTTTTTCTTCTTCTGTCACGCTATTTTCTATCAAATTAATGCTTGGCGTGTCTAGTGTTGTGGTTCCCTCCATCATGTCAAACATGGTCGTTTGGTTTGAGTCACGTCTCTTGCTTTCCTGAATTGATAGATGTAGTATTTTTTCTGCCGATTTTTCGAGAGTTCCTCGTTCTCCAAGGTCATCTAGCGCTCCTGCTTTGATTAAACTTTCGAGTCCTCTCCTGTTTAGTGATCTAAGATCTGCACGTTCTATAAAATTTTCCAGAGAGGTATAGGGGCCTTTATTTTTTTGCTCTTCAATTATCTTTTGAACGGCGTTGAGCCCGACATTTTTCACTGCTGTAAGCCCGGTTATAATGAAAGGGTCGTTCTTGTCGAACCCTATGGAAAAATTGTATTCGCTGTAGCTTATTGATGGAGGCTTTACTTTAATATCTAATATTTTACATTCTTCTGCTATAACCCCCATCCTATCTTGTTGACCAAGACTGGAATTTAGCAAACAAGTTAGATATTCCGTTGGATAGTTTGCTTTGAGAAATGCTGTTTGGTAGGCGATATATGCGTAGCTTATGCTATGTGCCTTATTAAAGGCATATCCTGCGAATGGTTCTATGAGGTCAAAAACTGCCGTTGCCTCGTTGTGAGAATATCCTTGGTTTGAAGCCCCCTCTATGAAACCATTTCTTTCTTCAGACATAATCGACGATATTTTTTTACCCATTGCTTTTCTAACGATATCTGCTTGACCAAGAGTGTATCCGGCAAATTTCTGTGCGATTTTTAGCACTTGATCTTGGTACACGATTACCCCGTATGTTTCGGACAATAATTCCGCTAGATCTTCATGTGGATATGTAATGGGTATTCGGCCGAACTTGGCGTCGATGAATCTCGGGATATGTTCCATAGGGCCTGGGCGATAGAGAGCTATCATCGCTGAAATTTCTTGTATGTTTTCTGGTTTTAATTGTTTTATCCATCTTCGCATCCCGGTCCCTTCCAACTGGAAAAGGCCGGTTGTTTCACCTGAGCAAAGTAATTCGAAAGTTTTGACGTCATCTAGAGGGATCGTTTTGAGATCTATGTCTATTCCTTGAGTCGATTTAATCAAATCACAAGTTCTGCCCAGTATTGATAAATTGCTAAGGCCAAGGAAATCCATTTTTAGTAGGCCTACCTCTGCTACCGTATTCATATCCCACTGAGTCATAGGCATGGAGTTATCACTTCCAGTTCGTGTAGGTCTTTGTAAGGGCACTACATTGGATAAAGGTTCCTGCGATATTACTACTCCTGCTGCATGGGTACTTGCGTGCCGTGAAACACCTTCCAGTTTCTTTGCAGTGTCTATAAGTTCTTTAACATAAGGTTTTTGTTCATAAGCTTGGCTTAGCTCAATATTTTCCTCGACAGCTTCGTTTAGAGTTTTTGCCCCTGCATTATTAGGTAGGAGTCTTGCTATTTCATCCACATCTGAATAAGGGATACCTAATACTCTTCCGACGTCTCTTATAGCTGCTCTTGGTCCCAGGGTGCCAAAAGTTATGATTTGGGCTACTCTATCTTCGCCGAACCTTGCCATAACATAATCTAATATTTCATCCCGTCTAGTGTCTTCTATATCGAGGTCGATATCCGGTAGTTCAATTCTTTCCAGATTTAAAAATCTTTCGAAAACCAGAGCGTATTCCAGTGGGTCTATATCAG
>JAPYRO010000050.1 GCA_029941095.1 Dehalococcoidia bacterium | reverse complement strand
GCTATAGGTAGTTTAGATGAACTAAAAAATCAAACTAATCTTATAGGTTTCACAGAAGGATTAGACCTACATAGGCCTTTCCTGGACGAAGTGAGATTCTCGTGTGAGGAATGCGGAGGCACATCTGAAAGAGTTCCAGAGGTAATGGATGCTTGGTTTGACTCTGGAGCGATGCCCGTTGCCCAATGGCACTATCCTTTTGAAGGAAAAGATGCATTCGAACTTCAATCGCCCGCAGACTACGTTTGTGAAGGGGTCGATCAAACGCGAGGATGGTTTTACACTCTTCACGCTCTATCTGTCCTATTATTTGATCGGCCAGCGTACAAAAATGTTGTGAGTCTAGGACATATTTTGGACGAAACCGGTGCGAAAATGAGCAAATCTAAAGGGAACATAGTAGAGCCCTGGAGCGTTCTTGACTCCAGAGGGGCGGACGCCCTTCGATGGTACATGTTCACAGCAACAACCCCTGGGAACCCACGAAGATTTTCAGAAAACCTAGTTGGAGAAAGCGTTAGAAAGTTTCTTTTACCCCTTTGGAATACATATAGTTTTTTCGTGACATACGCGAATTTAGATGGGTTTGATCCGATAAAAAAAGATAATCCGCCAATATCTGACAGGCCTTTACTTGATAGATGGCTTATATCAAGTCTCAATAGTTTAATTTCTACAACTACCGATCACCTAGAAAATTACAGAATCACGGAAGCCGCCCGCAATATAGAGTCTTTTGTAGATAACCTGTCAACCTGGTACGTTAGAAGAAGTCGTCGAAGATTCTGGAAAAGTGAAGACGATATCGACAAGAAGGCAGCATACCATACTCTCCATGAGTGCCTTTTAACTCTATCTAAATTATTAGCGCCCTTCACCCCATTTATTGCTGAAAAAATGTACCTGAATTTATCTGGAGAAGAGAAAACAAGTGTACATTTGGCTGATTGGCCTCAAGTAATCGAAGATCGGATTGACCCGAAGATCGAAAACGACGTCAAATTAGCAATGCAACTATCTAGTTTAGGGCGTTCTGCACGAAGCAAAGCCAAAATCAAAGTGCGACAACCCTTATCTAAAGCCTATGCAGTCATAAGATCAAAAGATGACATAGAGTCTCTTCCCCGAATTGAAGATCAATTAGAGGATGAATTAAATGTAAAAAGTATCCAAATCGCAGAAGATGAGACTTCATTTATCGACTCATATATTCGGCCTAATTTATCCATATTAGGCCCAAAATTAGGCAAGGATTTACAGGTATTCATATCTGTTTTATCGTCATTAGAAGAAGCAGAACGCTCGGAAATAGCAGCTAAAATACGCTCTGGAAATCAAGTCACAATTAATGATGAACAATATGCCGCCGATGAGTTAATTGTTGAACAAAAGGATAAAGAAGGTTTCGTTTCTGCTCAAGAAGGGAACATTTTCGTAGTTATTGAAACAGAGATTTCAGAAGACCTTGCTCTGGAAGGATTTGCCCGGGACCTTGTGAGGCAAATACAAGAAATGAGACGGAAAGCCAGTCTTGATATTGACGACAGAATATTTCTTTCGATATTAGGAGACGAACAAATTACCCAAGTAATCATTCACCATTCTGATTACATTGAACAAGAAACCCTAGCAAGTATCGGAGATCAAACAAAAACACGGAGTCCTGATTTGTCTGAAACAATAGACATAAATGGTGTCGAGGTATTGATTTCTGTGACTAAACAGATTAATTAATTTTATCCAAGAACGATAATATGGCCGTTGAATACTCTTCTGGAGTTTCAATGTTTGGAAAATGCCCAGCAAAAGGAATAATGACTAATTCAGAATTATCGATTGCTCGATGCATTCTAACATGTCCCCCTGGTGGGGTAGTACCATCTTCTTCACCGCAAATAATTAAAACAGGGCACTTTATCTCTGGAAGTTGTGGTGCAAGAGGTTTTGCATAGAGATCAGTACCAGAGATTCTCATATCCTCAACATAAACAAATAGATCATTACGCTGTACTGATTCCAGATGTTTGGCATCAATATATTCCTTGTTAGAACCGCTGAATTTTTTGCCCCAGCCTCGACTATAATCCACTGGGATACCTTCGAGTCCCATATCTAAAACATTCTGTATACGATCATCCCAGCCAGTTACATACTCTTCCTTGATTTCTGCAGAAGAATCTTGAATAATCAGAGATTTTGTTTTTTCTGGGTAAGATATAACAAATTGCTGAGCAACAAGCCCTCCCAGAGAATGCCCGTGAATATGTGCTTGCCCTATATCCAAAAAATCTAGTAGGCCAGCAAGGTCACTGGCATGCTGATCTCGTGTGTAAACACCATTTTCGGCCTTAGGTCTATCTGATTGCCCATGCCCTCGCATATCCCACAACAACAATTTATACCTCTTAGAAAACTCTGGGATTAGATCTTCATAAGCTCTTCCATGGCCCCCGAGTCCATGGGTCATTACTAGGGTAGGATAATCACTATTACCGATTATTTCATAAAATATACTAATACCATTTACTGAAGCGTGCGGCATTGTAGCTCCTTTTAACCACTATCTGTAATGATCTTAATCTAAGGGCGTGCTTCCCTAACCATTGTTGCCATTTCTTGGTCGATTTCAACAGGCCATTCCCGCTTAAGGGGATCTTCTACTTTAATATCAAAACTTCCTATTCCCTCTATTTCTATTTTCCCTGTTTCTCCGTCTTGCAGGGGGCCTATTCCCTGGTGATTGGTCCCAATCGCTATCACATCTCCAGGAACCAGGGTCATAACTTTGGTAGCCCACTCAATAATCTCGGGTAAAGTATGTTCTAGATCAGATGTCCTGTAATCATGGCGCTCTTGATCACCAACCCAGTATTTTATAGAAAGATCGTGAGGATCTTGGATTTCATCTGCAGTTACAATACAAGGTCCCATAGGAGCACAAGTATCAAAAGACTTACTTATCATCGTCATGCCCGGATTTCGTCCAACTCCGCCTCTAGGAGAAACATCCATAAACGCCGTGTAACCAAATATTGCACCCATCGCTTCGTCCTGGCTAAGGTCTTTCACACGCTTTCCAATGACAAGAGCTAGCTCTGCTTCGTGATGACAAATTCTGAAATCTACTTTGGGTAAAACTACCTTGTCACCAGGGCCAATTACAGCCTCAGGAGACTTCAAAAACATATCTACAGGAAAAATGTCACGGTCCTGACCTTCTCTATAATTACCAAAACAGCATAATAGTTTCCGGGGTCGTGGCATGGGAGCACGCAACCGAACAGATTCAACAGGGACTCCTTCCGCTGTTTCTTCAAGATCTAGTAATTCGTCTCTAATTGAAGCGAAATCCTCGATGATATTTATCATTACATCTTCAGGGTTGCTTCCCATATATTCATCCGCTATGCCCGCCATCCCAATAACGCGATCGTCAGCGAGTATTCCAGGTCGAAAATCATTGTACATTACAAGTTTCATAGTCACCCTCCACGATAAACTAGTTCTTTAATTCTAATTACCACCTCCTCGGATTGTATACTTCGTATAAATAGAAATCTATTAGAGAAGTAGCATAAATTGCTTAATTACAATAAAATTACACTAGCTGGTATTCGGAACGTTAATAAAATTCGATATATAGTCTATTTATCCATTATTAATGATGATGTAGACTGCTAGAAAGTAACAAAATATTGGGTGGAGAATAAAATGAAGCTGAGTGTTTCACAAGATAAATTAGCACGTAGTTTAGCAGTGGTAGGTAGAGCTGTAGCTACAAGATCAACGCTGCCAATCACAACACATGTATTGCTAAAAGCAAGTAATTCCTCACTTGAGCTATCGGCAACGAACCTAGAAATTTCTATTTCGTGTCGGATCGACGCTGAAGTAACATCCGAGGGATCTATCGCTGTTCCCGCAAGACTTCTAACGGAATTTGTTACATCACTACAGCCAGACCTTATGTCAATGGAATTATCAAACGCGACAAAACAGCTTGAATTAAGTTCAGGCCGTGTTACTGCTAAACTTACCGGACAAAGTGCAGATGATTTTCCCGTGACTCCAAATCTGGAAGAGGGAATAAGTTTAGAAATACCAGCAGAAAAATTACGGCTATGTATAGAACGCGTATCGTTCGCTGCGGCGACGGATGACGCCAGGCCAGTACTAACAGGTATTCATACCGCTTTTAGCGATAAAGAAATGACTATGGCAGCTGCAGATGGATTTAGACTGGCAGTACAAAAAATAGACCTTAGTGAAACGGTAGATCAAAACGTTGATCTCATAATACCCGCCAGATCTCTACGGGAAGTAGATAGACTACTTGCAGAACAAGAAGACCCAGTATCAATTATGATAAGCCCCGCCAAAAATCAAATCCTTTTTAGGCTAAAAGAAACTGAGATAATATCGCAATTGCTCCAAGGAACTTTCCCAAACTATAATCAGTTAATTCCAGAAAGCTATCAAACCAAAGCAACTATCGAAGTGTCAGATTTTCTGAGAGCTACGAGAACAGCAGCAGTTTTTGCACGCGATGGAAATGGTATTGTTAGGCTCTATGTAAACCCAGGAGAGGGTGATCAGGCCGGAACAGTGAGACTCGCCGCTCGCTCGGATGAAGTTGGAGAAAACGAAGCTGATATCGATGCAATCATCGAGGGTGAACAATCCCAAATAGCTTTTAACAGTCGCTACCTAGTGGATGTGCTGAGTTCCTTAAATGGCAAGGTCACTCTTGAAACAAGTAGTCCTTCTAGTCCTGGGACTATCAAACCTGTGATAAATGACACTGGCGACTATCTCCACGTTGTAATGCCTATGTTTGTACAGTGGTAAGATGATTGAATGATTGTTAACCTATCACCGCCATGAAATTTTATTACGGCTGGTGGATAGTTGTTGGTGCAATATTATGTCAATTTGCCTCCATGAGTGTCGGCCAGGCAGTTATTGGCGTATTTATGAAGCCCGTGATTGATGATTTAGGGTGGAAAGTTTGGGAGTTTACGCTAGGTTCCTCATTAGCTGTTGGAGCTGGTGCGATCTCTGCAATGTTAGCCGGGAAAGTAGTTGATTCAAAAGGACCAAGACCTTTAATACTAATAGGGGCAGTCGTTAGCGGGATTTGTCTCTTCTTGCTTTCTGTGCAATCCAATCTCGTTGTTTTCCTTATTCTATATTCAATTGCCGGTTTGGTTGGCTGGAATTTTTTTGGACCTCTTGTAATTAACGCGACACTCAGTAAATGGTTTATTTCTCGCAGAGGATGGGCTCTATCTCTGGGATCCATCGGAATATCGCTTGCCGGATTGATTACCCCGTTTTTGATGACAATTGTCGTAGATTCTTTTAGTTGGCGTGCAGGCTATAACGCCCTAGGAATATCTGTAGTTGTCCTTTTAATTCCGATCGCTTTTGTGATGAGACGTAGTCCAGAAGATTCTGGACTAGAACCAGACGGAAATATATCAATAAACACGGACCCTCAGGCTATTAAAAGTAACCAATTAGAACCAAATTCATTGACGATGTCTGAAGCAATACGCACAAATTCATTTTGGTCACTGGTTTTTGGATTTGGATTAATCATGGGCGCATTAATGTCCGTGCTAATCCATGCCATACCGTTCACAGTAGAAGCTGGATTTTCTAGAACTACAGCTGCTGCCGCCCTAACGGTGAATGGTGTAGGGAACCTAACTGGCAAGTTTTTATGGGGATATACTCTGCAAAAATTTGATCCCAGAAAACTAATCTTCCTGGCATATTCTCTGTGTTCGATAGGTGTCGGATTGATGCTAACCACATCAAATAATCTAAATATAACAATACTATTTTTAGCATTCTTTCTGTATGGCTTCGGTTTCGGCGGTACGATTCCGTTGAGTCAATTTCTATGGGCCAAATATTTTGGTAGAGCACATATCGGATCCATTATGGGAGTATCTCACCCCATGACAACATTATCTACTGCTCTCGCCCCGGTATTAGTAGGTTACGGATACGATGTTTACCAAACTTATTTCCCAGCTTTTATAGTCATAATATTTGCCTACATGCTAGGGTCATTTATAGTATTAATTTCGAAAGAACCCATATTAACAAATAGTTCGAAACTAACCATTTAACAACATGTTGAGCAATACCTAAAAATTAAGTCTTAAACGATCAAAAAAGTTCTTAGTTTCATCCTTATTAATAAAATCGATCTCACTTGGTAAGGTATCTTTGAATTTTTCAAGAAGCTCTTTTTGGTCTTTATTTAGTTTTTGAGGAACCACTACATCTGCTATAAGAACCAAATCACCCTTCATTTTTTTATTATGAATATCAGGTGATCCTTTTCCTTTCAAACGAAACACTTGGCCAGATTGAATACCAGATGGTATTTTGAAATTTTCTTCTCCATTTAAAGTAGGAATCTTTATTTCACCACCAAGAGAAGCTTGAGCTAAGTTAATAGGAAGCCTTAAGAAGAGATTCAGTCCTTCTCTCTGGAACATCGGGCTAGGAGCGACGTTAAGTTCAATATAAAGATCTCCTGGAGAACCGCTTCTTCTGCCACTTTCTCCCTCTCCGTTCATTCTCACTCTATTACCGCTATCAACTCCCGCAGGTACCACCACTCTAATATTACGCTCCTTCTTAATCCTCCGGTTCCCCCTACAGGTCGGGCAAGGTTGAGTTATCACTCTTCCTTCACCATTACATTTTGAGCAAGCACTTATATTTACATATTGTCCGAACAAATTCTGCTGTGTTCTTCGAACTTCCCCGGTACCCTTACAACTAGAACAGATTTCCGGCTCGGTATTTGGTTTACCTCCAGAGCCTCTACAAATATCACAAGTCTCACTACGTTGAAACCGTACTTCTCTTTCAACTCCTTGCATCGCCTCATCAAAGGTAAGTTTCATTTCAATAAGTAAATCTGCTCCTCTTTCTTTGCTCGGCCGGCTTCTAGCGGCTCCATTAGACCCACTAAAAAAAGCATCGAAAATATCACCGAATCCACCAAAGCCGGAATGTCCTTCAAACCCTCTCGCCCCCGTTGGTTCTCCTCCTACACCTGCATGCCCAAATCTATCGTACGCAGCTCGTTTATCATTATCACGTAAAATTTCGTAAGCTTCGTTAATTTCCTTAAATCTACCGTCAGCTCCTTCTGATCTATCACGGTCAGGGTGATGCTCAAATGCAAGTCTCCTATAAGCTTTCTTAATCTCTTCATCAGAGGCATTCTTATTTATACTCAGGACATCATAAAAATCGCGTTTTGTAGTCATATCTCTATTCTATATGTATCTTTCTCATAAAGTTAAGCTTTCTTACCGCCAAAGGTAGAATTCATTAATCACCGTTTGGTTTCAGCCATTCTTCCAACAATTTTTGATCTTTAAGAAGTGCATTGGCAGCAACTGTAGGATCCATCTTCCCTGTATCAACTTGATCAATAATATCGGTTAATTTTAGCGAGAATGATGCAGAATCCTTTATTCTGGAAAAAATCTGCCCACGAATAGCCATTTCAAGTTCTCTTCTACGCTGCATCTTCCTAATGGTACCAAGGTTATCAGTGTCTTCCATTATTTTTCTATGGCCGTTGAACGCATCGATCAATTCCTTAACACCAATACCTCTATGTGCTTGTGTTAATAACACTGGAGTATCCCACCAATCATTTTTTGACCCGAGATGGACACTCATGCTCAAATCAGAGGCCATCCTCTTAGACCCTGAACGATCCGCTTTATTAACAACAAAAATATCAGCGATTTCCATTAATCCTGCTTTCATTGTCTGGATAGCATCTCCTGCCTCTGGCACTAAAACTACCGTTACAGTGTCCACAACATCTTTAACATCTAGTTCAGTTTGTCCAACTCCGGCCGTTTCAAGCAAAATAATATCAACGGGCAACAAAAGAACTTTTTCGAGTTGTCCGATTTCGTCAACTTCTACTTCAACAAACTTCAGTTCATTATTTTCTTTCGCTAAGGAAATTGCTGATGATAGCTCTTTAGAAAATTCTTTAAGTCCCGCAAGATGGTTATCCTTATATAACGCAGCGTCATGTAAGCCCATTCGATGAGAAGTACCACCACCACACGTAACCGCGTATTTATCAAGTAACCGAAGTCCGGGGGTTGTCTTACGA